>DATJQB010000459.1:0-4307 GCA_035506075.1 Bacteroidota bacterium
CGCCGGGTTGGCAAAGGCGCCGAGCAAGGTCGACAACTTCGCGAAGAACTCGAGGTCGAGCACCGCATCAATTGTTGTCCGGGTTATGTTCGAGAGGGTTCGGAACGTTGTCGCAACAAACGTGAATACGGATTTCGGATCGATGGTCCAGAGTTCGTCGACGAGATGGAGCTCGTTGAGCAGTTCCGCATTTTGCGCGAATGTAAGAAAGATGATTGTCACGTTCGGCGAGGAGCGCCGAATCTCTCGGAGTGCGGGAGATGCGAGAAGAATACTACCGAGTCCGAAGAACTTGATGACAAGAATGGTCTCCAGAGAAGGAGGTTTCCTTTTCGGCAGCACGGCTCGTGCAAGGCCGGCTGCCCAACAAAGGGGGATGCCGGCGAACCGATCCACAACGCGCATAAATGAGATTGTCATTGGGTGCGCCTTCTCAGGACGTACACCGTATGATCCCCGACGGCGCGGAACAGAGGGAGATGAGAGAGAGCACGGTCGATTTTCTCGAGCAGGGCGGTGAGCCGAGGGTACTGTGCCTTTATCTTCCAGGCATGAGGGGGCGGACTCAGTACATTGAGAGAGTACATCTCGACGATATCGAATGCGTCTGCGAATGCCTTCCGCATCCGCGATCGAGAAAAGTAGTGGACCGTGAACCGGTGTCCGGAGAATTGAGTTTCCGTTCCTCCTGGCCTGAGTCTGCGAAATGCATCCCGGAGCTGCCACCGGTGCGCGTATGCGAGAGTCTCCCAAAGGGAAAATGGAGGCATGATCACCGCGACGAAGTAACCGCCCGGATTCAGATGGGCCGCGACCTGCCCGGCAACGACCCCAAGATCCTCCGTGCAATTCAGACCGCCGAAATTTGAAAGGACAAGATCGAATCGGGCGGCGCCAAGCGGACTCAAGTCCTCATAGAGAGCGTTGACAAACCGCGCGTTTGTGTGCGCCTGAGCTTTCCGGTTCGCCTCAGCGATCATTCTCAACGAGAGGTCTGCGCCGACCACATCATAACCCAGGGTGGCGAGGTGGAGGCCGTCGGTCCCGGTACCGCAGTTAATATCCAGGATCCTCGCTGGCGGGCGGACAAAGAAGTCGATGGTGGCATAAATCTCGTTTCGCAGCCTTTCGATAATGGTGTTCCTGCCGAACACCTCATCGTAATCAATGGCAAGCAAATCGAATGCAGCCGCCACATGATCGTGAGTCGATGTCAACCGACCGGAAATCCCGCCAGCGTTCGTCATGGTCGTTCTTGATGTGATCGGGAATCTCTTCAAAATGTGAATGGTTCGGTTCCGACATAACGTGCAAGTCTCATCCCGAGCGCCGGGAGCGTCAAGGCGTGGTAGAGCGACCGTGCCACGCGATCGAGCAGGGCGCCGTTGATTTGCGCCGGGCGTCTTAACGAGCGGAGCAGAGCCGCCGTTGCCTGCCAGATGCGGAACTTCTTATGCGTATATGCATGCAGAATCCTGTAGAACTCTCTCGGGTATGTTCCCCTGAACATGATGTCGAGGTCTGCACTATCAACCCAGTTTCGCTTCGCCTCCATCTCCGCACGAACGCTGTCATAAAACCTTGTCCCGGGGAGCGGATACGAAACCGAAATGCCCAGTTCGTCCGGTGCGCATTCGCGGACCATTCGGAGCGTTTGAGCAATGTCGTCGAACGTCTCGCCGGGATAGCCGTATTGAAGAAAGAACCCCACAGAGATCCCGTGTTTGTGAAGCAAGGCGCTTGCCTCGTAGATCTGCGCAACGGTGGTCCCCTTTTCCATCGCATCGAGAATCTTTTGAGACCCGGATTCGGCACCGACCCAAACGGTCCGGCAGCCAGCCCGCCGTAGATGAAGAATCGTGTCTTCCTTAAGGAGCAAGTCGACACGAGAGAGGCATTTGAACGGAATAACGGCATCGCGAGTGGTGACAAGATCGGCAAAGCGTCGTACCCAGTCCGGTTTCAATCCGAAGATGTCATCGGCAAACCAGATGTGTTCGGGTGCGACATGTTGTTTGAGCATCAACATTTCATCGACAACATTTTCGGGGGACCTGCTGTGGTACACCTGACCGTAGATCGGTTTCGCACACCAGTTGCAATGATACGGACAGCCGCGTGTCGTCACCATGTTGAGCGAAAATGACCCATGACTTCTTTTCCATGCCAGTCTGTACGGAGTGAGATCCGCAAGATCCCATGCCGGGAAGGGGAGGACGTCGAGAGTCGAGAAGATCCTTCTCGGCGGCGTGCGCCGAATCTCGCCCCCGGACTTGAAGGCGAGACCGTGGATCGTGTCGGCCGTGCCGTCATGGCGGCTTAGGATGTGACTGGCAAGTTCTGTCAGCGTGATTTCTGCTTCACCCAGGATGACAAAGTCGACCATGTGATCGAAGTATTCGGCAAGATGATCGGTAGCATCGGAACTGAAGACGACGACCGTGCAGCCATGAGCCTTCGCGCACCTGCTCATCGAAAAGGCCGCCTCACGCATCCGGGAGAGGCACATCTTCGTCAGATAGTTGAATTGGTCGTCGTAGATCACGACGATCTCCGGATGTTGGGAGCAGAGCGATTGCTCAAACATCGACTCGTCCTGATCAAACATGACGTCATGAACGCTGACCGGGATTCCGGACTGCCGGAGCCAGGAAGCGGCGTAAAGAGTTCCGAGAGGAGGATAGGGCGTCATGGCCCGATGCTCTTTCGGATCGAACCGCAGTGAATAGGAATGTGTCAGCAGAACCCGGGACATGAGATCCTTGGCGCTCAGGACTGTCGTCCGACGGCAACGATGCCGTACTGCCTGAGCTTGTGGGCATATTGCGCAAGCACTTTGCGCTGATAATCCACTCCGTAGGCTGTCGAAAGCGAAACGTCACACCTGAACTTATGATGAAGCTCTTCGCGATCGAGATTCGCGTATCGCACCTGCCAGAGTGCACGCCAGCGATGCATGAGCCAGCGATCGAACCGATCAATCACGCGAGAAGGAAGTGGACGTCGTCGTACCGTTGCGGACGGAAGCTGTTCTCGTACGACAGGTCTCGACGACAAAGACAAGTTGGGGAAATACTCCTTGATCCAGACGTTGTTCGCCATGTACTCTTCGTACCGTTTCCGATTGTAGAGGGGCTTCAGCGTGGCAATTTCGGTGGCAGAATAAATATTCCTGAGCCCCACCTCCAAATTATCTTCCGCAACAAAATGATTAAGGCAGAAGTACCTACGGCTGTTGAGGAGGACTGTTTTCTTGAAGAGAATGAGAAACGACCTGCACAACCACAACCGCCCCGGCCTGGTGACGACGACGAAGTCTATGTCGCTGTTCTTGCTTGCAACTCCTTTCGAGAGTTCACCGGATAACATCACGCAGCGCACGTACGGAAAGAGACCAATGAACCGTGCAACGAATGATGCGACGACGAGCCTCCGGCGGGCGACGCTCTCTTTGAAGATTCGTTGCTCGACAGATGATTCAGGAGCGGATCGCAGCAGGAAGTAATCACCGTGTCTCTTGATGTGCCGGCGAAGCGCTTCCGATTCGAGAAGATCGGAAAGCTCCTCGATCGACGACTCGGTCTCCGGCAGGAACGCAAGTATCTCCCCGGCCGTCAAAGGGTGGTTGAAGATATTGAAATAGAGGAGAACCCTGAGGACGCGTTCCTCTGTAGGTAAAAGATCTGATTCTTGTTGAACCGCAATGCCGGGAGCGCTCATAGTGAAGCAGTCAGACTGAAGAGGCTGTTGATTGAATTCCAAACACGTCTTTAACCGCAATTCGAGTGCCATGGTGCGCAGACCTTTTCGTCAGGTTTTTGGCTGAAATTGAGGTGCCTTCGAGGCGACAGGGACTTCGGTTGTGGAAGCGGCGCAACATGAGCCGACGCTGTGTAGAAGTAAATCACCGTCGCCACGACCCCTCCAGCGCTTGTGGAATGAGAGGACGTGCCAACGAATGAGCTGATTCAACAGCGTTCGATGGAATATGATGCCGAAAATGGTCAGGTTGTAAGTCAAACGAAGTTTCTCTATATTTTTTCAAAGACCCCATGAAATCCCTCAAAAAGATCAAAGCCAAAGACCTCCGGACGCCGGCTATCGTTCTCGCCGTCATTCTTGTGATATTCTACATTTTCAACAACGTGGTCATGCCGGCTTATGTCCAGCAGGGAAAGACGACGAAGGTTCCGAATGTGGTGGGGAAACCGCTTGACGAAGCGCTGAAGCTCCTCGCTGATGCCGGACTGCAGGGAAAGAAAGCCTATGTTCGAACAGACAAACAGTATCCCGAAGGCACCGTCGTC
>DATJQB010000460.1:0-7975 GCA_035506075.1 Bacteroidota bacterium
CGGCGGATTCTCCACATCCTGCGACCGTGCAGCCGGGGGAGGCTGCCCCTGTGCATGCGGACCGGATTGCGCAGCAACAGTCTGCAGAGCCGCGATCGACGCAGCCATCAGAACCTCCGTAATGTGTTTCATCCCGGGAGAGACCTCCGTGAACGCCGAAAAGTGAAATGTTGACATGACTCAGGCTACGACCACACTGGGGCGGATGTCAGGTATCCCTTTGGCCATTTATGATTCTTGCTCGAGATCCTGCGGGCATCACGCGCGCGATTGCGGCGCACCGCCAAAGTACTACCCCGTCATCGGACTGTCAATTTCAAAATAGGTAAACGACGCATCAAATAGGATGCCCAGGGTGCATTCGATACCCTCGCTGGAACCACTCGATTCTCCACTTGACTGTCAAATTGCGTCTGTTTAGATTACCGGCGTTTTGGGCGATTGTTTTTTTTCTCTGTTCGTGTAACCGTTTACATGAGTCTAGGTCCAGCGCCTCTTCCGAACCAATCTTGTGATGCCAACGCGCGAGTACGGACATGAAGACATATCCACTCCAATGGTGTGCACTCGGACTCCTGACGATTCTCTGGTTTGCGCTATCCTCCGCACAGATTATCACACCTGTGCCGATGGGCGATCGCGGCACATCCAGCGCTGAGCGCCTGGGCCAGCATGACGCAAATAACATCCGCACCAGGTTCTGGAACTACGGGATGGTCGGGGACTATCCCTCGTATTCGCCCGTTAATCTGGCTGAGTTTCATTCCTTCGAGGTCCCGAAGGGGAGCGGGGTCAACTACAGCGACGGCGGGACTCCCTTCGTACTTGCGAAGGTCTACCAGGTTGGCGATGCCAACGCATCGTTAATCATGGAAACCGGCTACCGGGAACGGCAGGGAGTAAGCCCGAAGTACAACCGTGTGATGCGTTACGAACCCCGGCCGGCGTACATCCAGCCTGATCCCTCAATCAATATCGCACGATCTCCGGCAATCAGCAACGACCCCAGGACGTGGCCACTCACCTGGCCGGACAGGGATCATTCGTGGGATGGTTGGTGGAACGGGTACTTCGGCAAGCGCCCCGCAGCAGATGAGGAGAGCTACTGTGTGGCAGATGACCAGTACTATGACGCATGGACATATTATCCCGACAGACGTGACTCGACCCGGCGCGGCCTGGGCCTGCGTCTTGAGATGCGCGGTTTCCAGTGGCAGAACCCACAGGCGAGCTACGTTCTCTTTACTCATTACGACGTGGTGAACGAGGGGACGACAGACTACTCGGAAAATATCTTCTTTGGGATCTATTTCGATTCAGGCGTCGGAGGAGAATCGACGGGCTGCGACGGCGTGAACGAGTCCGAAGACGACAACGCGTACTGGGACCGCTCGACCGGCATCAACCTGACGTACACGTGGGACAAGTATGGCCACGGGCTGGGCCTGGGGACGGACTGCGCCCCGACGGGATATCTTGCATATGCATACATGGAAACTCCCGGCAAGCCCTACGATAACATCGACAACGATGACGACGGTATCACGGACGAGAGACGCGACAGCGGGCCGGGGGAACTGGTCACATACGCCGGAGTTGATCCGAAACACCCGCTGCCTCCCACCTCCCCGACAACCATTGCGCAGGGGCAGCAGGCGATCCGCACGTACATCAGTTCGCATCCCCAGTGGAACCTGCAGAAGTTCGAGGCATTCTACGGACCGCTTGAGAACCGCCCTGCGTTCAAGCGGGGGTACTGGTGGACGGGCGATGAGAACATGGACTGGGACTGGATGACTGATGATGTCGGCGCGGACAACCTTCCGAATACGCACGACCCCGGAGAGGGGGACTGCATCCCCACCGCCGGCGAGCCGCACTTCGATCAGACTGACCATAACGAATCCGACCAGATCGGTCTGACGGGATTCAAGATGAACATCATTTCGCCCAGCATCGATCCCCCGACCGACAACATTCAGTTCTTTCATAGTACCATCGACTGGCCCCAGATACTCTACGCAAAGTGGACGAGCACCTACCCCTGGGACAATGCAGTCGCACACGACCTCAACATCGGGTTTCTCTTTGCTTCGGGTACATTCACGCTGAAAGCGGGCACGCGCGAGCGGTTCAGCCTTGCGGCAGCTTTCGGAACCGATCTGCTGGATATGTATAACAACGTCAAGACAGTTCAGGCGATCTACAACGCGAACTATAACTTCGCCGTTCCCCCCCCGGCGCCCACGGTGCAGGCCGAGACAGGAGATCACTATGTCCGTCTGACATGGAACGATATTTCCGAGACAACCCCCAATCCGATCATAGGCTTCTCGGCATTTGAGGGATATCGCATCTACAGGTCGACAGACCCCGATTTCGCAGACACGAAGGTCGTCGTTTCAAGCCGCGGGACGAATATTGTCGGCAATGGCAAGCCGATCGCGCAATACGATCTCAAGGACGGCATCTCAGGATACTCGCAGCTCACGATTGACGGCATCGCGTACTATCTTGGCAGCGAGACAGGCATCAGCCACAGCTTCCTGGATACTGCGGTGCAGAATGGTCAGCAATACTACTACGCGGTGTGTGCATACGACTACGGGCCCACGATCAATTTTGGTCAGGGATCGTACCTGTTTTACCCATCAGAGAACCCGATCTTTATCACCCGGTCAGCCCGTGGCGGAACCGTTTTGCCGCCGAACGTGGTTATTGCACGACCGAACGCAAAAGTGCCCGGATATGCCCCCGCCGACGCATCGCAGCCCACCCACATTGCAGGGGGCGGAACAGGATCTGTGGCAGTGAGGGTTGTGAATTCCACGCTGGTTCCTGACAATCACATCTTCAAGATTTCGTTCAATGGCTTTCCGCAAGACGTTCATGCCTCATCCTACAACCTGATCGACAGCACGACAGGGACCAAGCTCTTTTCGACAGGGAGCGACTTCGCAGGACTGGGCAGAGGGCTGACCGGAGATGGGGTGCTCCCCGTCATCTATACCCCTGATTCGGTGCTGGTCGACACTGTCAGCACCGGATTTGCCCAGGGGAGCCGAACGAATCAGATCTACAAGGTAACCTACTCGCCGAACGCCAAACTGGGGATCAACGTCGGTCGGACAGGTTATCCGGACGATATCAGCATCATCTTCTCTAATACGTTTTCCGATACGTCTGCAACTGACGATCCGGTGTTCTTTCCCGGCACTCCGTCAAAGTTCAGGGTCATCGCACACACGCCTGCAGGCGACAAGAAACTGAGATTCTTCTTCACCGATCTTGATAACAACGGGACACTCAACTTTGTGAACGGGGAGTACATCGATATCCTGACCGGTCCCGACAGCCTCCCCACTGCGCAAGCGTTCACGTGGCGCGTCACCCCTGTGAGTCCTCCAGGCACACAGGTCATGCCGGCCCAGGGAGACACATTTCACATCAAACCGATCAGGCCCTACGGCCCCGAGGATGTGTTCACCTTCACGACCAGCGGAGAGATCGTTCGCGACGCGAAGGCAAAGGAGGATTTCAAGAAGGGGCCGTACGTCGTTCCGAATCCTTACGTCGGGGCCGCGAGTTTCGAGCCTGCGCCGTACCTTGAGTCTGGCAGAGGCGAACGCCGGATGGAGTTCCGCGGATTGCCGGCATCGTGCACAGTACGCATCTATACCGTCCACGGGAACCTCGTGCAGACGCTCGTTCACGAAGGAACGACCGATGGATACATCGCGTGGAATCTGCGCACGAAGGAAAATCTCGATGTCGCCCCCGGCCTGTACATCTACCATGTCGATGCGGGGAGCATTGGAACGTTCATCGGTAAGTTCGCCATCATACGGTAGGCCGGGAGACGATAGTTCCGACCCATCCAGTTCGACTACGATCCGCCGTGAAGTCAGAGTCCGTGCTCGGACGGAGAATCTCTGATGCGGCCGCGGATTGATTCTCGTGACCCGCTCACGTACATTACAGGCGGACTGCAGGCTCTTCGTGCCGTCGGGATCATACACGTCCGTGTAGGTGTCCCATGTTCGGCCAACACGCTCACCGTCCTCCCGTTTTCATACCACATCGAGTCGATCTGTGACTTCACTGACCATTGATACCCAATAAAACCTCTCCCTCCATGAAGATTCCATTCGTTCTCATTTTCCTGTGCTCCTCGCTACTGACACATGCTGCCATCAAAGGAGAGCGGACCCGGACGGATCAGGTTCTCAACAAAGACCCTGTTACCCATCTGCAGGAAGTTTACAAGACAGTTGACACATCCAGACTTACGATTGATATTTTCTACACGCATCAATCGTTTGAACGGGAGAACAATACAGCCATCGTCTTCTTTCATGGCGGGGGTTGGGCCTTTGGCACCCCAGGTGAATTCTTTACAACATGTGAACGATATGCGAGAATGGGGATTGTCACGTTTTCAGTTGAGTATCGCCTGTCAATTGAAAATGGAGCAACACCCCATCGATTGATCAGCCCGATCGAATCTGTCATGGATGCAAAATCGGCCATGAGATGGGTTCGGGAAAACGCCGTCAAATTTCATATTGGCAGGAACAAGATCGTTGCTGCAGGTCAGTCTGCCGGCGGCCATCTGGCACTATGCACTGCCATGATCGATGACTACAATGACAAATCAGATGACCTCAGCATAAGCTGCCGGCCGGATGCAATTCTGCTGTTTTCAGCATGTGTAAACGCAGTGGAGGGCTGGTGCGACCGTTTGCTGGGTGACCGCCGGAACAAAATATGGAGCATCTCACCGGCCCATAACATAAAGGGAGGGATGCCTCCGATGATCGAGTTCCATGGCGAGTATGATGATCAGGTCCCTATCTGGACGGTACAGTTCTTTGGAAGCGCCATGAATAAGGAAGGGAACTATTTCGAAGAACATACCTACAAGGGGCTGAGGCACTATCTTGGAGAAGGAAACCCCAAATATTCACGCTACTATGATGATGAAATACTCAAGGTTGCAGATGAGTTTCTTCGCAAATTCAACCTCTTGAATTAGTGCTCCTCCAATCTATCGCTGAGCAACGCGGATCGATCCTGTAAGCATGGACCATGGTCTGTTCAATGATCGTGCCGTGACCACAATCGCGATTGTTGAGCTGAAACAAAAGGGGTCCGGAACCATCCGGCCCTTTCCCCCCTCTCCGCAAGGAATCACCGGACCAGAAGAAGTTTCAGCGTATTCACGAAGCTGCCTGCCTGCAGGCGGCAGAAGTAGACCCCGCTCGCGAGATTCGAACCGTCGAACCGTACCGCATACGACCCCGCATTCTTCCTCTCGTTCACAAGCACCGCGACCTCACGACCAAGCATGTCGAACACTGTCACCCTCACCATCGATGATCTCGACAGCTCGTACCTGATGGTCGTGCCCGGGTTGAAGGGGTTGGGGAAATTCTGCAGGAGAGCAAACCCCTCTGCGGTCGCGGGCTCACTCCTCGTCCCCGTGAGTGAGCCGCCGAGAGCGACATAGCGTGCCAATACTCTTCGGAAATCGTCAGCCGAATTGAACCCGGGGAACAGCGAGTCGTCCCAGATGAGCGAGCCGATAGGAAGATTGTCGATCGTCGAAATGTGAGTCGACTGACGGAAACTCTCGATAAGGTCCGTGAATCTGGTGATCCCCGCCTGGGGCCCCGCATCCTCCGTCTTGACGCCGTTGACAACGCCCGGGAGCGTCGTCGGGTCGTAGTCGCCGAAGATGTACCCGCTGTGGAGAATATCATTGGGCGCAACTCCCGGCACTCCCCACATCGAGTCGTTCCATAGTGCCATCTGGTTCACCACGGTGGCGTCCTTGATTCCGGGCGTGACGGTCTGCGGATCCGCGGTGATCGTATTGTCTTCGATCATGCCGCCGGGATATGCCGCGAAAAGAGCACGCGTCCGGTTGTTCATCCACTCGCCCGGCACATTGTGCACCACCCAGGGCCCCTTCCCCCAGCCGTAATAGTTCAGGTAAGATACCGGATACGGGCCGACCTTGTTATACGCAAAGTTCCTGTTGAGATAGTAGCTGTCCATCAACGGATCGTTGTAGTTGACGTTGTTGGACACGAATACCTTCACCCTGTCAAGCCCGACGTCTGCGGTATATCCTTTGAGATCGGGCGTGCGGTACTGCGGTTGTACCATCACCGTCGATCCGGGCGAATTCGTCGTGTCGAGATTGATCGTGCTGTTGTATTCGCGTTTGTCGGGATCCTCCAGATGGACGATCGTGGTGTCCTCCCCGGCCCAGTTCTGATTGATGAAGATGTTGTTCGTAACGATGAACATCAGGTAATACGGAGACTGGAGCCAGTACTTCTTGTTGTTCACGATCGTGTTGTGGTTGAAGTACGCCATCCGCGTGAGTGAATTCTGCATCAGGAAGGTCAGACCGCCGCCAGTCGTCGTCACGTTCTCGACCCAGAGGGTGTCGACCGGGTTCTTGCACATATAGACTCTGGAGCCCCACCACTGGGCGGGATGAAACAGATTCCGGAAGTAGGAGTTCGTGATGAAGAACTTCGCCCCACTGGTCCATCCGTTGCACTCGAAAAAGTCTATGTTGGCAAATTCGAAGAGGCAGCTGTCGATTGTCAAGGTCTGCGGCAGGTTCGGTCCTCCGGGGGTCGCAGGTCCGGTAGTCATGAACCAGTTTTCGACATTCTGCGTCTTGTCCCACTGCATCCCCTGATAGTGGATGTTAATGAGCCGTATGCTCCCCTGCACCGTGTTCTGCGCGATGGGTGTTCCAGGCTGAGGTTTCATGACGAGGATGGGTTTCCTCCCGCCCGATTCGCCGACGATGGTCAGCGTTCCCGTCGGGTTGATCACTGCGATCGGCGCGAGCTGGACATAGATCTGATCTTTCTGAAGCAGATACACCCGGTTGGGGTTGTTCCGGACTCCGTTCGTGACGTCTGTATTTATGGCAGTCTCAAGCACGCCGGGTGCGCTGTTGACCACCACGATCGTATCACCCTGATTGCCGAACGAACGGCTTATCGTCAGCAGATATATGGAAAGGCCGAAAAACAGTTTCAGTTTCATGCGGCATTCACCTTTTGATCGGTTACGTAAGAGGGCCCGGGAAAAAACCGAGCCGCTTCGATTGGCTATCGGGTAGCCCTCGCCTTCCAGATTATGGACAGCCTCAACTCCACGTCATCGGCAAATCCGTTAGGAACCCGCTGCCACTTCTCCGGGTCGAATGTGACGCCAGGTCAGCTTTGAGTTCTTTCTCCGACGCCCAACCGTGACGACCTATGAGCAAGACCCTTCCTCTGACGGCGAGAATTTCTCCCGAAACCTCGGAGCTATATCAGCTGTTCGGAGAACGACTAATCGGATGTGTTCCTTTTTCTTGATCGTCGTGGCGGACATTATCGGCGATAGTCAGAACAAAACGACAGGGTCGGCCACCATCCGAAGACAGCGCCGACCCTCAAAGAACACGTATGTAAGCTACCTCGACGAACACAGACTGTCAAGGCCCGCCGTCACCACTCCCCAAACCGCAAGTAAGTCTGTCAATTTGCTTACAATGCGCGAAGCGACACTCTTCTCCTCTTCAGCGATTGGGCTCAGTTCACTCGAACCCAAGCAAGATTGAATTTCGCAAAACACTGAACGTGATCCCCACCCCGTGGAACAGTCAACATCGTCTGTCACACTTCCTTGCAACCAAAACTATTCCTGTCATTTGCCCCAATCCTGAGTGATTCTCTTCATAAGCCAGATAGAAGAGTGAGGGGTTCCGTTTTTATAAGGCCCGTCTTACGGCCGGAGTTCAGGCCGGGTCTTCACGACAGAGAGTTTCATCGTGACACCTTGAATGTCTGGGCGCCGTCCTATAGGCGCGCCGCGCGACTACGCAGGAACGTATGTCAAGCGAATCATGTCGTCGGCGATTAACTCGTTAGCCACCAGGTGGAGCGGCGGCACAGGGCCG
>DATJQB010000461.1:0-6876 GCA_035506075.1 Bacteroidota bacterium
ACCTGTGGCTGACTGTCAACAGGGATGGCATACTTGGCTATGACACTCTCGCGCCGCGGGGCATGACATATCCGCTGTTCGAAGGAGGAGTTCTTTCCTGCGACAATCTTATTTGGTCCGGGAAAGTGCTCGACGGACAAACGCCTGTGATTCGTACTGGTGGAGGCAAGTATGCAGGTTCCCTGGGGGTACTGCCTGGCTCCATTGCGGACAAGGGCGCTGCGGAAGATCCGCAATCTGATGCCGTCCGTGTCTACCGATATCGTCCGGACTACTCATGGGGAGATCTGTCGTTCGATGCTGCGGCCGTCAACGGCGCAGAGATCTCGAAGGTTACACCTGACATGATTTCTTCGTTGCGCGAAAGTTACCGAAAGGACGCGGTTCAATGGCCCTGGCAAAAAGGTGCACCCTTCATCGACAAGAATCACAATGGCGTGATGGATTATGGAGAGCAGCCCGGCATTGAGAATGCGAGCCAGCTCGCCTGGTTATGCTACAACGATCTCAACCCAATTGTCAGTAGAGTGTTTGCCGGAGACCCTCCCATCGGCCTGGAAGTTCAACTGACTGTATGGGCATACAAGGGCGCACCCAACCTCGATGATGTGATCTTTAAACGCTACCGGATCATCTACAAAGGGACATCCCTCACCCCCTCGTCATCGCACATCGACAGCATGTACATTTCCCAGTGGTCAGATCCGGATATAGGATCTGCGTCTCTCGATCTCGCAGGTTGTGACACAAACCTGAATCTTGGATATGTTTATCACGGTACGTATCAGGGAAATGATCAGGACCGGGTGTACGCCGCGCTTCAAATTCCAACGCCGGCCGTTGGATACGCACTTCTGCAGGGGCCCATTGTTCCTGCTGCGGGCGGTTCATCAGGGACGTTCAAGTTCGGTCAGCGCGAAGGCTGGAGGAATCTTCCGATGACGTCCTTCGCCGCGCACATTGTCGGTCTGGGAGACGCCCTCATTCCGACGGGTACGGGGGTGCGCACGTTCTGGTGGTGGAATGTCCTGAGGGGATTCAACCCCCTCCTCTCCACGGGGGCCATTGCCACGTCGACAAGCTCTGTGCCCTGGAAGGATCCGGAGGGCAAGCCGACCGCATACATGTACTATGGCGACCCTGTGACACAGAACGGCTGGACTGCAGCCCGTCCGTACGCCAACTGGAGTATTGCCAATGCGGACTGGCTTGGAGGAGATGCATCATTCTTCATGAACATGGGTCCATTCTCGATGGCAGTAGGGGACACGCAGGAAGTTGTGGTAGCGATCATTGCGAGCGCTGCGCCGACTTCGCTGGAAAATGTCACATGGTTGAGACATCGGGCTGACTATGTGCGGACGATTTATCCGAATCTTGGAGATTACGTCGCACAATACGTTACTGGAGTCTCGAACCAGACCAGCATCCCGCTTGGTTTCAGTCTTGAACAGAACTATCCAAATCCGTTCAATCCATCGACACGCATTCAATTCAACCTTGCGAGCGATGCCCCGGCGACGCTTGAAGTTCGCGACCTGCTCGGCCGTCCGATCAAGCAGCTTGTCCATGGTTTCCTGCTGGCAGGTACGCATTCGGTGTGGTGGGAGGGCCGATCATCGGCCGATGAGATTGTACCCAGCGGAGTCTACTTCTATACGCTTACCCAGGGTGGAAGACAGCTGACAAAGAAGATGATCCTCATCCGCTGACATGAATTCTCGACGAGAATCTGACCCCGGACTGAAGCAAGTGTGGCTGCGCTCCGGGGTTCTCTTTTCACGTCCGGCGCAATTCGAACAGAGGTCGAAACGATTTCCAAAATGCTCCCGGGGTGATCTCGTTCTTGAGAAACCACTGTCGTTTGATCACGATTCGTCCACGACTTAAGCTCCAGCCATCAATCTCAGGGCACGACGCACAAGGAAGAACGAAAGTCCGACCATCCTGGTGCCGTCACAAGCGCTTTCTCTCATCGGCTGCCATGATACCGCTCCAATTGGATTTCTTGACTATCACCCCATTTTTAGGTAATTTTTTAAGCCTCTTTTGGGGCTTTTCCTATTGCGAATGATAAGATTCTAACTTCTTTGGAGGTTTCCTATGGCAGTGAAAGTTGGCATTAACGGCTTTGGGCGAATTGGACGTCAGGTGCTCAAAGCAATCCGGGACAAATACCCGAATACGCTCGAGGTCGTGGCGATCAATGACATTGGCGACCTCAAGACGATGGCTCATTTGCTGAAGTACGATTCGACCTACGGCAGGTTCAATGGAAAGGTCGAATTGGGAGAAGGCGCTCTCACGATCGACGGGAAAACCGTCAAGGTTTTCAAGGAGACAGATCCTTCCAATCTTCCCTGGAGTTCCGTCGGGGTCGACATTGTTATCGAAGGGACCGGCCTCTTCACAATTAAGAAAGACGGGGTCAACAAGAAGGGAAAGACGGTCAAGGGCGCAGAAAACCACATCACCAAGGGGGGAGCAAAGAAGGTTATCATCACCGCCCCCGCAGAGGGTGAAGACATTACGATCGTTCTCGGTGTCAACGATTCGAAATACGATCCCGCAAACCACCACGTGATTTCGAACGCATCCTGCACGACGAACTGCCTTGCACCGGCAGCAAAAGTCGTTCACGACAAGTGGCAGATTCTTCGCGGCTTCATGACGACCGTGCATGCGTACACGAACGACCAGAGAATTCTGGACCTTCCGCACAGCGACCTGCGACGTGCCCGTGCTGCCGCTCTCAATATTATCCCGACAACCACGGGAGCCGCAAAGGCAGTGGCCCTTGTGATCCCTGATTTGAAAGGGAAGTTTGACGGGTATTCGCTGCGCGTCCCCACGCCGACCGTGTCTGTGGTTGATTTCACAGCTCAGATTGGTTCGCCGACCACGACGGAAGAGCTGCGCCAGGCATTCCGCGACGCAGCGGCCGGTCCGTTTAAAGGCATTCTCGCCGCCGTCGATGAGCCGCTCGTGAGCACGGACTTCAAGGGCGATCCGCACAGCTCATCAGTCGATCTGCCGTTCACATCTGTGCTCGGCAAGGAAAAGAACGATTTCATCAAGGTTGTGACGTGGTACGACAATGAATGGGGTTATTCGGTCCGCACCGCCGATCTCGCTAACCTCGTCGCGTCCAAACTCTGATCACGCGATCACGACTTCTCATCCATGTTGCTCGCCGGGGGCCATGCTCCCGGCGAGCGTTGTTTGTTTCTCACAGGAAGGTTGACCATGAACAAGAAAACAGTTCGCGACATTGACCTGCGGGGCAAGCGCGTACTGATGCGGGTTGATTTCAACGTGCCGCTGAAGAACGGCGTGATTCAAGACGACATCCGTATGCGTGCTGCACTTCCGACGATCAACTATGTGCTGGAACAGAAACCGAAGTACCTCATCCTGATGTCGCATCTCGGCGATCCGAAGAAGGATGCCCAGAAGGCGAAGGAAAAAGCTGAAAAAGACGGCAAACCCTTCGATGAAGCAAAATACATCGAGGGGAAACACAAGATGAAACCGGTTGCAGAGCATCTCGCAGAGCTGCTCAACCGGCCGGTGAAGCTCGCCCCCGCAGCAATCGGGCCGGATGCAAAGGCATCGGTCGACGGTCTGAAAGAAGGGGAAGTGTTGATGCTCGAGAACACCCGCTTTCACAAAGCCGAGACCTCCAAGGACGCGGCTGACCGGGAAGCGATGGCGAAAGAGCTCGCGTCATACGGCGATGTGTATGTGAACGACGCGTTCGGCACGGCCCACCGTCCCCACGCATCGACGGAGACCGTCGCGCACTATCTGCCGGCCGTGGCGGGCTTCCTGATGGAAAAGGAGCTCGACTATCTCAGCAAGGCAATTGAAAACCCGACGAAGCCGTACGTCGCTGTCCTCGGCGGTGCCAAGATCTCCGGGAAGATCGACGTCCTTCAGAACCTCATGGGCAAGTGCGATGCTCTCCTCATCGGAGGCGGCATGATGTTTACGTTCTACAAGGCCCAGGGAATGGAAATCGGCAAATCGTTGTTAGAAGAAGACAAGGTTGAACTCGCGAAAAGCATCCTGCAGGAAGCGAAAGCGAAGAACGTCAGGCTTCTGCTTCCCGTCGACGCGGTTGTCGCGGACAAGTTCGACAACGCTGCGGCGACGAAGATTGTCCCGGTCACCGCAATTCCGGCCGGATGGGCGGGAGTCGATATCGGACCGGAGACCATAAAGTTGTTCTCCGACGAAATCAAGAAGGCGAAAACGGTGGTCTGGAACGGACCGATGGGCGTGTTCGAGATGCCGAATTTTGCCGCAGGCACAAATGCCATTGCGCACGCGATGGCCGATGCAACGAAGGCCGGAGCGGTAACGATCGTTGGTGGCGGCGACTCGGCCTCTGCGATTGCGAAAGCAGGGTTGGACAAGCAGGTTTCCCACGTTTCTACCGGAGGAGGAGCTTCCCTCGAGTTTCTTGAGGGAAAAGTGCTGCCAGGGGTAGCGGCGTTGAACGCAAAGTAACGCATTCTGCGGCGCCGGAGTTCTTTCGAAGTGAGTGTGGGAAGGGGTTGCATTCCTCGTTCTCACACTCATTTCTTTCAAATGAGCCCCTTGCGGGGATCTCGTCACAATTTCTTCATTCGTGAGCTCGTATGGCATCATACCCTGGACAAGGGAACTACTACCGTCCTTCGATGTTCGGCGGGTTTCAATTCTTCCCCCCGGTCATCAAGTGGCTCCTGATCACCAATGCGGCGGTGTATCTCCTTCTCGGTGTCGGCGGAAGGATGTTCACCTTCGACATGGTGCCGCTCGAGATCGTCTTCAATTATTACCTCGGCCTCATGCCGCTGGGACACGGCTTCTATCCGTGGCAGCTCGTGACGTATCAGTTCATGCACGCGAATTTCACCCACCTCCTCTACAATATGTTCGGCCTTTGGATGTTCGGGATGGAAGTGGAACACGTCTGGGGTTCACGCCGCTTCCTTGGTTTCTACTTGTTGTGCGGAGTCGCGGCCGGAGTATCCCAGCTGATTCTCGCGCCGCTTCTTGAGCCGTCGTCTGTGATAAGCTCCTCCGGCATGGGAATACCCACGGTCGGAGCGTCGGGCGCCGTCTATGCAGTCCTTGTGGCCTTTGCCATGATGTTCCCCGACAGGTACATTTTTCTCTATTTCCTTCTTCCGATCAAGGCGAAGTATTTTATTTTCGGTCTCATCATCCTCGGCGTGATTTCGATTGGCGATCAGAGCGCAGTCGCGAACCTGGCGCACCTCGGTGGTGCTGCCGCAGGATTTGTCTACCTGGTCTATCTCTCTCGCCGGTATCCATTCCAGGGAACCGTCGAACGGATCGGCTGGTGGATGAACTCGCGCCGCTATCGGCAAAAAGAGGAACCTGCACACGACGTGGTCGATGCAAAGGTCTTCGACATCAACGAAGCGCCGAAAACCGAGCAGGAGCTGAATCAGATGAAGATCGATGAGATCCTCGACAAGATCAGCCGCGGCGGCTATCAGAGCCTCACGGAAGAAGAAAAGAAAATCCTCTTTGAAGCGAGCAAGAAACTGAATTAAATGGGCGGAGCACTATGACGGTGGCGATGGAAGACAAAGGCGTTCTGGTTCACCACGACACCTACAAGGTGGGCGTGAGGAGAACAACGCGGTCGGTGATGGTGGGAGGAGTGAAGATCGGAGGGGACGCTCCGATTTCCGTCCAGACGATGACGAAGACGAAGACGGATGACGTGTCGGGAACCGTTGCACAGATTCGCGCGGCAGCCGAAGCGGGTGTTGATATCGTGCGCGTGACCGTGAACGACAAGGAAGCCGCTGATGCCATGAAGGAGATTGTCCGGCAGTCTCCGGTTCCGATTGTCGCAGACATTCATTTCAACCACGTCTTTGCGCTCAAGGCGGTCGAGGCGGGTGTCGCGAAAGTGCGGCTGAATCCCGGCAACATCGGTGCGAAGGACCGGATCCGGCAAGTTCTCCATGCGTGCAAGGACAAGGGAATTCCGATCCGCATCGGTGTCAACTCAGGCTCTCTCGAAGAGGATATTCTCCAGAAGCATGGATACCCGACCGCGGAAGCACTCTACGAAAGCGCGATGCGTCATGTCGGTATCTGCAACGAATTCGATTTCAATGACGTCGTCATTTCTGTAAAGTCGACCGACGTCAAATTGATGATCGAAGCATACCGGCTCGTCGCGCAGCGGACCGATATTCCATTGCACCTGGGTGTCACTGAAGCAGGCACGACCAGGGTTGGAACCATCAAGTCGGCGGTGGGAATCGGGACGCTCCTTTCCGAGGGGATCGGTGATACGATCCGCGTTTCGCTGACGGACGATCCTGTGAAAGAGGTCGAAGTCGGCAAAGAGATTCTGCGCTCGCTGAGCCTGGCGAGCCGCAGCCTTGAGTTGATTGCCTGCCCTACCTGCGGCCGCCTCGAAGTCGACTTGTTCGGCATTATGGCGCAGCTCGAAGAGAAGCTCGCAGGCGTCAAGAAACCGATAAAGATTGCAGTGCTTGGGTGCGTTGTGAACGGACCCGGTGAAGCAAGTGAGGCCGACATTGGTGTCGCGGCCGGTAAAGGTGTGGCAATCCTTTACAGGAAAGGTGAGGTTGTGCGGCGCGTGAAGGAGGAGGACATTGTGAGTGCCGTCTTGGAAGAAGTGGAACGTTTTCAGCCGCAGTCGTGACGCTGTCGCGGTTGACCGACAGACACATGCATTACGAAATGTTGAAGGGCCGGATCAGTATCCGGCCTTTGTTTTGATACGAAGAGAATTCGCAAACGTCCGATGAGCTCCATGACAGATCTGCTGACATTACAGGATTTTGAGCCCCCGATGGGGGACATAGGAACCCGCCC
>DATJQB010000462.1:0-3194 GCA_035506075.1 Bacteroidota bacterium
AGACCGGATGGAAACCATCCCGCGCCGGTCGCTCATATTACTAAAAGGGGGAGACCTCGATTCTGAAGTCCGCGCAGCAACCATTGTCTGTGGGCCCCGGGCTCTCTCCGTGCATCCCCTTCCTTCGCTCGACCCAGACGACCTTGTTGATAAAAAAGTGATTATCATTGAACCATAAGACGATCAATGAAACTTCAGCGGAAAATATTCGAACAGCTCGAACAATTGACAACCGAGGAGCAGAATTATCGTAGTGCCCGCATCGATGGCCTGACGATTTCCGGCTGCCTGAAGCTGATCAACAGGGAAGACCGGTCCGTCGCGAGCGCGGTCGGGAAGGAGATCCCATACATTGCCCGGGCAGTCAAACTGGTGACAGAAGCATTCCAGCGTGGTGGCCGGCTTATCTACGTTGGAGCCGGCACGAGCGGAAGATTGGGGGTTATCGATGCCGCAGAATGTCCTCCGACGTATGGTACAAGTCCCCTCATGGTACGGGGAATAATCGCAGGCGGGCGGCGGGCAGTGTTCAAATCGCAGGAGGGTGCGGAGGACAGCGAGCGAAACGGCATGGCCGACGTCCGAAAACTTGGAATCAACAAGAAGGATGTCGTGTGCGGAATCGCCGCAAGCATGCGGACCCCATATGTGCGGGGCGCCCTTCGCGAGGCAAAGGCGAGCGGTGCGAAGACAATCCTCATCACGACGAATCCAAGACGAAAACTCAACGAGCTCCAGTATGCCCCCGTCAAGCGGGCGGTGGACGTGGCGATCTGTCCCGTCGTTGGTCCGGAAGTGATAATGGGATCGACCCGGATGAAGTCAGGAACAGCTCAAAAGCTCATTCTGAACATGATCTCGACCACCGCCATGATCAGAATCGGCAAGGTATACGGAAACATGATGGTCGATCTTAAGACGGGGAGCCGCAAGTTGAAGGAGCGGGCAAAAAGAGTGGTGATGATCAGTGCGGGCGTCGGTTATGAGGAAGCAACCCGGGCGCTTGGGAAAGCCGGCGGACATGTAAAGACTGCCATCGTCATGCTCCTGCGAAACGTCCAGGCGAGGGAAGCAAGAAACCGTCTTCACGAGGCTGGAGGATTTGTCCGGACTGCAATTGGCAGGAAAACAGTGTAAGGAATCGAAAGGAGTTCGATGAAACCACCAGCACTAATCGACATCGAGATATTTCCGCCATTTGACGGGTTTCCCAAAGAGGGTCTGTCGTTTCTGAAGAGATTGAAACGCAACAACCGGAGACCATGGTTCGAGAAGCACAAGTCTGAGTATGAGGAATTCGTAAAACTTCCGATGCAGTCATTCATCGCCGCCCTGAAGTCCCCCATGATGAAATTGGCGCCCGAGTTTCAGGTCGATCCCAAGAAGAGCATGTTTCGGATTTACCGCGATACACGTTTCAGCAGGAACAAGAACCCGTACAAGACGCACATTGCGGCGATTTTTCATGTGCACGGGCATTGGCAGGAGAGCGCCGGGTTTTATGCACATATTGAACCGGGCAGTGTCTATGTCGGGGGAGGAATCTATATGCCGGGGAGTGATCAACTCAAGTTGATTCGCCGGGCGATCGCCGAAAGCGCTGAAGAGTTCATTGATATTATTGAAGATCGTCGATTCACCAGAAGGTTCGGCTCCCTGGAGGGAGAGAAGCTGCAGCGCATGCCGCTGGGCTATCCCGCCCATCATCCAATGGGTGACTGGTTGAAATTCAAGAGCTTCTATGCGGGCGCGGAGTGGGGCGAGAAAGAATGTCTCTCGAGGAGCTTTGTCGAGCATGTCCTTGGAGCATACTCGGACATTCTGCCGCTGGTGAGGTTTCTGAACAAGGCCCTCGGGAGGGGGAAGTAATCAAGGAGACCGAGTCTGCATCGACTGCCGGTCAATGTATTCGATGATGTTGCAGACTCCGTGAAGAAATTCACTTTCCCGTGGAAGGAGACTCACCACAAGATGACTCTCCTTATCGAAATCAAAAAAGTATCCGGGGTACAGATAGACGCCGCAGGAATCAAGAAGCTCCAACGCCCATTGTTCGTCGGATCTGGTTTCCGGCGCCCGGATGACGGCGCACCAGCCCCCTTCGGCAGCAAGCACGCTGCACGCCGAGCCCCGATTCACTGATTTGCACAGAGTATTGTAATTGGACGTAATCCGGCGCAGGATCTGCCCATGCACCGTTGACCCCGCAGTGAGCAACCGGGGCAGAGAGAGTTGTACAGGTGTGCCGACGGTGAGGAAGGTGTCGCAAAGGATTTCCAACCGCTCCTTTGCCTCCGCTGCATCTTCTTGTGGACCGCTGACGACGACCCATCCGAGTTTCATTTGTGGGAATCCGACCATCTTTGATATCCCGTTGAGCGTGAACGTCAGCGCACCGCTCAACCCCGCCGTCGTTGGGATTCTCGAGAGATCAGATTGAAAAGCATAATCGATAAACACCTCATCGACGAGGAGAGCTATATTCCTGCTTTTCGCAAGGTCTGCCAATGCATCGACAACATCGGTGCGGAGGAACATGCCCGTAGGGTTATGCGGATTCACGAGCACGATCGCTCTTGTTGAATCCGTCAACGTTCGTTCAATCGATCCAATGTTAATGTGCCAGGCGTCGTCGTAGATCAAATGATACGATCGGGTTGCGACATCGTTGATCTGTGCGAGATAATCGAATAACGGATAAGCCGGGCTGGGAACAAGTATGTTGTCCCCCGGGTCGCAGAGTAATTTGAAAATCAGCGAATATGACTCACTCGTGCTCGCTGTGAGAAAAACGTCGTCGGGGTTCAGATTCAATCCCTTTGAAGCGTAGTACCCGACGACAGATTCCCTTGCTGAGCGATTCCCGTGCGGATCGGGGACGTAGTGGAGGTTCTCCGGCGCCGTCAGCGCGGCAAGGACTTTTGTTGCAGGATACTCGAAGCCGCAATCTGTCGGGTTGGAATTGGTGAGATCCACAATCGGCTTGCCGCCGGTTCGTCGTGCATGGTATAACTCGGTCAGCCGGTTGTGTTCACGATGCCATGAGGTTCTGGCTGAAAACACGGTGCAAGTGAGTATTTATTCTGCTACTACGGAGTCTGCCTTTTTCTTCGCCGCCCGGACTCTCTCGTTATGGTCGAGAAATTTCTTCCTGAGACGGAGGGACTGCGGCGTGACCTCGATATACTCATCGT
>DATJQB010000463.1:0-5605 GCA_035506075.1 Bacteroidota bacterium
TCGTGGTTTTGCAACCGAGATGGTCGGTGAGCTTGTCGCATTCGCATTCGAAGACACCAGAACCCGGACCGTTGTCGGTAATACCACTCGAGGAAATGTGGGATCGTGCAAGGTATTCATGCATCTGGGGTTTGGCGAAACCGAAACGACCACCGCACCTGGGGTTGTTCGATTCCTCCTCGGCAGACAATCGGCGCCTGCCTGACGACGCGTCGAAGCTGACGGGAACACCGACCTCTCTCGCTGAGCCGAGATGGGGCGAAGAATCCCTACCACGTTCGTGATAGGGATTCTTCGTTAGAACCAGTAGCGTGGACACGAAGTGGTATTCTACAGCAGGTTAATCTCCGCAAGACCGCTCTTATTGGACACAGACCTAACTCGTTCTTCAATGAGAGACTAGTTACTCCGCTGGCTATGACGGGAGTAGAATCTTAGAGCGTCCTTGTCCCGCCAATCAAGGGTCAGCCATTCGAACGCCCTGGTTTGAGTGTTGAAAATAGCCAGGTCTCCCCCTTTTCCTCTGGTAAGATCCTCCGGATTCGGGTTCTTGTGGGCAGCCGTGAGCAATAGTACGTTTGCATTCAGAAAACATGCACCCTCAACAAACAAGGAGTCATCTTCGCCTGGGATTCGCAGAATCTCCGATTCTCGTGTCCGCATATTGAATATCACTGGGCTTGTGTCCGCGACCGCTCCGCTGCCATAGACGAACTCCTCATTATCATCCGACCATCCACCTAGCCAGCATGACAAACGGCCTTTTGTCACCACAATATTTGTATGTTCCTTGAGATTGAAGATCGTGATCCCTTCAGTAAACTCGGTATCGAACGAGCTATACTCGCACGCCAGAAGCTTCCCATTTGGCGAGAGCACAATATGATGAATGTTACAGCCTTGTGGCAATGAGGCTAGTGTAGAATATCTCTCCGACCCAGGGGATATCTCCTCTATATCATTTGAAACTCGAGCACACAAGAGGTGTTGTTGGTCGATTGACCAATCTATAGAGGATAAGAGGAATGCACCTCTTGACGTTTCATCCTGAAGTGAAGAATCAAACCGACTAATTACCCCATCGGCAAGAGAAAGTGAATATATCTGTCTTCTGACTGATTCGCCCATGGCTTTGAGTACTCGTGGCTCTCCTAGACGTGCTGAAACGAATACCACAGATCGTCGGTCTTTTGAGAGGATCGGTGAGTCTTTCAAGTAGTCGTCTTGTGTGACATAGTATTTCCTACGGGACGCCAGATCGAACAGTACTACGTTGCGGACTGTGAGTGACTCGTTGTATTCAAGAAAGAGTGCGACCGATCCTTGAGCTACGGAATCGGGCACGACCGTGCCAGTTGAGCCCTTCATGGATCGAGACTGGCATGAACAGAATATCGTACAGACTAGTCCGATTGCAGTACATAGCTTCATCATAGTGTGTTCGCATTGAGTATTTGACAAGTTGGCCATGCGTCCTGCCGCCACTTCCTCCAGGAAGGAGGTGAGGCCCGTGGGTAATACCGCCGAACTTGCTCCCCAGCTCCGTGCCCTGAAGCTCTCCGGGATGCTCGACACGCTCGAGATGCGGCTCCTGGAGGCTGAGCAGGGGCAGCTCTCGCTTACCGAGCTCCTCTCCATGCTCGTCTCCGACGAACTGGAGGCCCGGCGGAAACGGAAACTCGCCCGTCTGATCAAGCACGCGTGCCTCAACGCGGGACAGACGCTCGAGGCGTTCGACTTTGATATCGCCGTCTCCGCCAACCGGCCCCTGATCCGCGATCTGGCCGCGTGCCGCTTCATCCAGCGATCAGAAAACGTCTCCTTCCTCGGACCCACCGGGACCGGCAAGACGCACCTGGCCCAGGCGCTCTCCCACGCTGCCTGCCAGCGCTATCTATCCGTCGAGTTCCTCCGCTTCGACGAGCTCTTCAGCACACTGGCCAAGGCGGACATCACGCACTCAAGCGACAAACTCCTGCGGGCGCTCTGCCGTACGGACCTACTCGTCCTCGACGAGTTTGCGTTCAAGCGGCTCGACCAGCAGGCCGCCGAGTGGCTCTACACGATCGTCGACACCCGGTAGTCGACCGGTTCGATCATCCTGACGAGCAACCGCTCCTTCGACGATTGGCTTGCGATCTTCCCCGACAAAGTCATGGCCAATGCCGTCATGGATCGCCTGGCCCACAATGCCTACCAGATCGTCCTGAAGGGCGAGTTGTACAGGAAGAAAAATGGACTGAGATCAGATCCGCAAAAGGATAAAAACATGTCCGACTAACCACCTGCTCATCCAACTTCGGGGTGGGGAATACTGTGACCCTCAAAGTGGGGAATTACGTGGCCCTTGACACAGCTCAACAACCACATAGTTCTCTTCATCATAAGCCCCGATAATTACCGACTCGACCTTCTCTGCTATTGATATAAGATCCTTTTCAGAAATGCTATTTGAATCGATCCTCCCTTCGGTGCTGTGATCTAGGTGCGTGAGAAAGCCTATGAATGGATAGGCACCTCCGAACCTGAATGTTTCCCTAATCACATCTATCGACACTTGCCCTCTTTTCAATTGGTGATATAGCACCCCATTGAACACGAACGGAATGGTGTGATTCTTGATAGCATTGTCTTCTCTAATTTTGGACGGAATTCCTACGTTATCCTGGATAAGCCAGGCTCCATCCCTATTATCTTTGAGAAATGTGAGAACATATTCAGAAAGCTGTGGAGTTACGTCGACGTCACAGATCCCGCCGGACTTGAATTGATGGACCTGTTTCGAATTGACAAATGCTGGAAGCAAAACCCAAGCTCTACACGATTGAGCCTGAACTCTGTTTGCGAGATGTCTTGCTATTCCAAGACCCCCGATAAGCTGTTCGACTGAGAACTCGATCACTCTCTCGTCCAGCTCAAATTCCTTGAATTCGATCATTCTATGCGTTCCTAAGTGGGTTCTCCTGGGAGTTTTGGCACTAATCTCCCGTGCGGATGAATCCTCTATGTGTTTCTGCTCGGCTCTGTCCAATCAACGTGGGGTCGATTGTCGATTTCAATTCACCGACTGGTCACCGGATTTGTCGGGTAGTTCATATTTCCTCGGCCCGCAATGGACGCACGATTTTGACCAAAAGTATTGGCCGTTGAGAGGGGTACCTTCGATGAGGAAGTACTTTCCACATCGCGGGCATTTCAATCTGTGGACTCGCCAGAGGAAGTAACAGATGAGGATCATCCAAACGACAGAAAAGGAGTGGAGCAGCATATCAGATCCAACAATTCTGTAGATCGGACGGACTAGCAAATAGAGCACCGGGAAGAACAAACCGATCAACCCGAACAGCGTCCTCATGTCACTCCGATGATCGTGCCAGATCCTTAGATAGTGCGATTCTTTGTTCTTCTCCAATTAGGCTACCTAGATTTGCAGACAGCAGAAGCGAGTGATGTCAGGATTGTGGCGAAGATGAGAATCCGCACGTTCATCACGCGACCGAGGGTTAGTTCATGAGAAAATTTGATAGCCTTTCCACCACGAGAAGCGCCTTCGAAGAACCTGACGGAAGATACCCCGCCCAACCGCGACAATCAACGCCGAAACATTTGCTGAGAGATCATATCGACAGATTGACAGATATTGTTCGAGCGCATGCCGTTGATCGTGATGCCGCACACGAACGCGTGATTGCATGTCCCTGAGCGGGAAGGTATCTTGCGGATGAGGCGTGAGATTCTTCACATAGGCCCCTGGTCCTGACGGGTTGAGGGCTGTTTCATTTCTGCAAGTGCATATGGAATCCCAAATCGATCCAATCGAACCAACCAATTCAGGTGAGAGAATTGTATTTACCGCCAAAACAATAGGCATCTGCACTGCGTTGTTTGGCCCACTTGCGGGGACCTATCTGATCTCGCACAATTTCCGCGTTTTTCGAAAGGCGACCGCAGCAAAGGTGTCATATGCAGTCGGGCTTGCCGCAACACTGATTCTCATTCCGATACTCTTGCAGATTCCTGAGCACACCGGAACAAGAGCCATGACCGGATTGATCGAGCTGCTCTGGGCAATTCCGGCCTACGTTGTGGTGAAAGAACATCAGGCGTTGGATATCGAACACCATCTATCAGGTGGAGGGAAGAAGGCATCTGGGTGGAAGGCCGCCGGCATAGGCATTCTGGCGATGATCATTCTGATGTCATACATGTTGTTCCTAAGTGTGGTGGTGTTTCCTTCAGAAGCGATTGAGCTCCCGACCTTCCAGTCTTCTCTTATCGAAACAGAGAATTCACATTGCAGGGTGTACTACGACTCGTCAGCTCTCACACAAGCGGATGCAAGAGTCGTGGGTGCGAGCCTTGAGAAGATGGGCTACTTTAGTGTGCCGGATACAGAAAGGGAGGCTGTGTTTTACCGAGACAAGAACGATTACCTCATCGCGATATCTGTAGATGAAAGAGCATTCTCTGATAGAAACGCCGGAGCAATCCTGGCTCTGACATTGTCCGAGCTGCATGACCGTTATGTTGATAGAAGGTATCGATTCCGGCTGCTTGTAATTGGGCCTAAGGGGATCACGAAGGAAAAGTTCATCCCCGGCAAATAGTCGGGAACCTTCAGCGAGAAAGGAGAATCAGCCTGTGATAATTTGGCAAGGGAAAGGGTTTCTTGTTGCCGTTGTTGTGTTTCTTTCGTCTCTACTGATGCAACTCTCCACTGAAGGGATCACCAAGAACAAGCATTTCTATGAAGAAAACGGTTGGCCATTGGCAGGTGCGATGGCGATTGCAGGCGCGATCGTCCTTCTCTTGGAGAAGTCCATCTTGAAAGACGGCTCCCGGGTCTTGGTTGACAAAGAAACCGGGCGGGAGGTCGCGATCGACATGAAACACTCTCTGTTCTTCATACCGATCAAGTACTGGCCATATATATTGATGGTGATCGCTCTGGCGGTGTTGTTCTTCAAACGAGGCCCGGCCGTCTAGGTACTTCCAGAGCAACCACTTCATGATGTCAGGTCCAAATCTGGAAGGTGCCGCAGGTGAGTCGCTTCGGCACAATTCCACATCTCACCCAGACCCCGCCGTGACGGGCGGGCCAGAAAGGAGCCGGGTGTGAGGGAGCGGCATGTCGGCGGTAGCCGGCCCCACACTTCGTAGAATTAAAGCACGGGCAAAGCGTGAGTGACATTCTGGCATTGATTGTTGTATTCGTTCTGCTCATAGTTGTTATCGGCGGATTTATTCGTATTTGCGTCAAGCTTCGACGTGGGGGTGGAAGCATGACCACAACCGTCTTGGGCGCAACCGACGCTTTTCTCACACAGGATAGAAGGAAAGCAGCTGAAACGATCGTGAACGAAAACGCAGGAAAGAAGTTTGAGCAACTACCATCAAGTGATCCTGCCAGGAAGTGAAGAAGTTCAACAGATGTTTTCAACTGCGGACTACTATGCAGAGGATAACTCAGCGATTGGTACTTCAGGCTGCCACCATTGAATTGGCAACGGCCGAGCTCTCTTCCACGCAGTCGTTGGAAACTCTATTGCAGGCAAATGTTCCTTCCGGCTGGCCACCCGGCGAATATGACCGAAGTGCACAGGAG
>DATJQB010000464.1:0-6694 GCA_035506075.1 Bacteroidota bacterium
CTGTCTTGTCGCTTGGTGGAATGACTGACTGGGAAACGAGCGATGATGCGGGAAATGCAGAGAGGAGAAGAACGACGCTGAACGTGAACGCAGAAGACTTCAGAAAATTCCGAATTGAACCCATGTGGCAGAAGAGGACCCGGCGCCCCCGCAAACCGGCAACGCGGGTAATATCCTTACGACTGGCTCGTCTGGGGTTTCCGGAGGTTGGAGACTGGACATCCGGCGTTGTGAACGCAGGAACTGCAGCCGACATCGGTGACCGGCACAGCGCTGAGGCACCTCGGACAGCGCTCAAGGAACGGATTGTCAATAACGTACTGACATTTCGGACAACTGCGAGCCTCGCTGCGAAGCCGTTCCTGAAGACCGATCATATGAGTATCTGCGACAAGACACCGCCGACGAAGAAAGCGACCACCCACGTGCCGGTCCATACCAGAAGCGCTTCTTTCCATCCCCGCTCCTTCAGCATGACCATCAGCGATGCAATACATGGAGTGAATAACGTAATGGTGACGAGAGCAACGACGACCTGCTGCGGTTTCAACGCCAGGACGTAGAGACCGGCAGCCCCGAAATCCCTTCGAACCATCCCCATCACGAACGCTGTCGCAGCTTCACGGGGAAGCTGGAGCCAGCCGGTTGTCAGCGGGGCGAGAATATTCTGCCACACGGTGAGAAGACCGGTGACTTGCATGATCCCGACACCGAGCGCGCCAATGAAGAACCAGGGAGTAGCTTCCTTCATGAAGAAGTATGAACGATAAGCCGTCTTCCGAAGGACATTGTCGATGCGCGGCAGGCGCATGGGGGGCAAATCGATCAGCAGCGGAGTGGCGGCGCCGGGAAGCATTCGATCGAGCACGGTGCCGACCGCCACGAAGATGACGAAAATAGTGACAGAGTAAATGAGGATGGCGCCGAATCCGGCCCCGGCAAGCAACGCGGCAACGACGGCAAGCTGTGCGGAACAGGGTATCGCGAATTGCAGGATTGCGGCGGCGATCGTCTTTTCGCGTTCGCTCCCGAGAAGCCGCGTGGTGATCGTCGCCATCGTCACACAGCCGAATCCGAGGATGAGCGGGATGACAGCCGCTCCGTTGAGTCCGATCGCGTTCAAACTCCGGTCGACGAGCGTCGCGAGCCGCGGGAGATATCCGCTGTCTTCAAGCAACGCGAGCGAGAGATAGAAAGCAATCACAAGCGGCAGAAGGAGAAAGATGAGATACGTGACGGTCATTGTAACGACACCGAATTCCCCGACGAGTATGGTCCCGAACCATGACTGTGGGGAGATGAACTGCGTCACGATGCCGCTGATCCACGGCTCCCAGAGCCCCTTGCCGAGCGACTTCTCGGTGAAGTTCACAAGGTCCTGCGCCACCAGTTTGCCGACGAAGAGATAAATAAAATAGAGTGCAACGAGCACCATCGGGATGCCCGTCCAGATATTGACCGCCCATCTGCCGACGAGGGTAGCGATGCGGGTGCGGACATTACTTTCCGAGAGCACACTATTGATGATCAGATTGACGCGGTTGCGTCGTTCGATGTACAGCGTGTCGCGGTCACGGCCGAGCGCCACGCCGTGTCGGTGTGCAGTGGCCTCATCACCCTCGAGGACCATGAGCGCCTCGGCTTCGGAACCCGTGACTTTCAGCATCGAGTGGAGTTTGTGATGAAGAACCGGATCCTGTGTGCCGCGACAAGCCTGCGCGAGCGCAGTGTCGATCTGGTCGAATCCCGATCGCGTCACCGCCGTTGTCTGGAACACCGGCACGCCGAGAGCATCCGACAAACGCGCGAGATCGATCGTGAGTCCGGATTTCTTCACTTCGTCCATGAAATTCAGAAGCACGGCGACCTTTTTTCCCATGTCGATGAGCTGCTGCGTGAGGAAGAGATCGCGTTCGAGGTGTGATGCGTCGACGACGTTGAGCACCAGGTCGGCCCGGAGCACGAGATCGCGCGTCACAGCCTCTTCGGCTGTGAAAGAGGAAATCCCGTACACGCCCGGGGTATCGTACACATCGAATGTCCGGTACCGCCCTTTCGTCAACTCGACGGTTGTGCCCGGATAGTTCGAGACGTCGACGTACATGCCGGAGAGATAATTGAAGACAAGCGACTTGCCGACGTTCGGGTTGCCGACAAGCGCGACGCTGGGACGCGGGACTTCTTGCGACTCCAGACCAGGGCCGGCATGGCGATGGATCTCTATGTGCTCCGGCGATTTGCGGGTACTTATGGATGATTGGTCGTGCATGGTGAATTACTGTGCTCCTGTAAGCGGCTCGGATGTGGCGTGAGCCACAATGATAGAGCGGGCGAGTGCAACACCTATCGCGATTTCCTGGCGATGTTTCTGTATGACAACAGTTCCGCCCGGAAGGCGCTCGAGACACCGGATGAATTCTCCCTTTACGACCCCAAGACGTATTAACTGAGCCTTGGCGCGTCCCTCAGGCACTTCAACTATGATGAGTCGACTTCCCTTCGCCGCCTGATGGAGGAGTATGTGTTTGGTTTCCATTTCTAGGATTGAATTATCGAAAATGAAGCTAAAAAGGCCAATTCTTATATAGGACTAAAATAGTCCTATTAAGACCGTTTGTCAAGAAGGCAATTGAAAATATAGGGAAAAAAACGCAATCTTGATAGCAATTCCTGCCATCATTCTCATAATCGACACTTCTTTACTGCTGGCCTGCCGATTGCTACGAGGTTTTGACGATTCACATCATCCATCAATACATGAAGATTCCATGATCAGCCTTCTAGGTAAAACGGTTCTCATCACGGGCGGCTCGCGAGGAATCGGCTCTGCAGTTGCCATCATGATGGCAAAAGCCGGCGCGACGGTGGCCCTCACGTACGCGAAAAAGAAAGACGAGGCGACGAAAACAGCGCAACGCGTCGCGCGACTCGGGAGCGAATGCCTGACTCTCCGCGTAAACGTCACCAGCGAGAAGGAAGTTCGAAACGCTGTGGCGACGACGCTCGATCATCTCGGAGCGATTGACATACTCGTCAACAACGCCGGCATTTGGAAGCGCGGCGCGATCGGCTCGATGAGCGAACAGCAGTGGGATGAAACGCTGGACGTCAACTTGAAAGGGACATTTCTGTTCTGCAACGCCGTTGTTCCGCACATGAAGAAGCATCATGCAGGCAGGATCATCAACATCGCAAGCACAGCAGGTCAGCGGGGAGAACCGTACTACTCTCACTATGCCGCGTCAAAAGGGGGGATGATAGCATTCACGAAAGCGATTGCCGCGGAACTTGCCCCTTCTGGAATCAACGTCAACTGCGTCTCGCCGGGCTGGGTGTACACCGACATGACGTCGCATGTCCTTGGGGGCCGGGCCAGGATCAAGCCGATCAATCGTGCCATACCGCGCGGAAGAGTGGCGACTCCGGAAGAAATTGCCGGATCGGTGGTATATCTGGCTTCGGATCTCGCCGATCACGTTGTCGGAGCGGTTATCAACGTGAATGGCGGGAGCGTGTTGTTTGGTTGAAGACACCTTTGATTTTTGGTCAAAAATCGATATATTTGCATCATCCTTTCCGATAAGATCCGATTCCACAAAGTAAGACTGAATACTGAAATTCAGGTGAAGCTCTCATCCGATTCTTCCCGAGCGACGCACTGGAAGGGGAGAAACAGAATTAAAGGAAATTAAACTCTCTCATTTTGTCACAAGAAAGGAATCTTCCATGAACCGTTATCAAGAACTTCTTGATCTGATTCAGACGTTTCAAAAGGACTTTGAGAAATTCTATGTGAAGGGCAACAAGTCGGCCGGCACGCGCGTGCGCAAGCACATGGCGTCACTGAAGCGGAAGGCTCAGGAAGTTCGGAATGAAGTTCAGGAAATCAAGGCAAAGATGTCAGGCGGGGAAGAGGAAACACCGCAGGCATAGTTGAATCTCGTTGAGATCTCAGTGCCGGGCGAAGCGCGTGTCTCCGCCCGGCGTTCTGCCGCTCTTGATCAAGCCCGCGCGTTCCCCCGAAATTCCGCGATCGCTCCCCTTCAGGCGCACATCCTGCGATACGAATGCTCCTTGAGTTCATGTTCCACCAGACTAGCGTGATTCCATGAAGAATTCTCTGCTCCTTCTCGCCCTGCTCACAATCGTTCTGCCCGTGTGCGGCCAAGACATTGTCGGTCGGACTGATGCACCGCGAGTCATCCCTGCGCCGCAATTCATGACGATCTCCGAAGGATCGTTCAAGCTGACATCGCAAACGAGGATCATCCTCGGCGATCAGACCTCCATCGACGATCGGTTCAGTGCTCAGCAGCTCAACAACTGGCTCGCAGAGCAACGCAAATCGGGGCTGCGTGTTGCCGGGGAATCGACAGTCCGAAAACTCCCAAAGAACATGATCTACATCGGTTCGCCGATTGCCCCTTTTGCGAAACAGTGGATGAAGGAACGACGGATTGCGCTGGGGGCTGAACAAGTGAAGGAAGGGTACATCCTCGAGTGTGATGGGCAGAATGTCGTCATCATCGGAGAGACATCGACGGGGAGATTCTACGGGATGATGACGCTGCTCCAGATTCTCCGGCAGCAGAAAAAAACAGTGCTTGTCCCTGCAGTTTCGATTCGCGACTGGCCCCAGGAAGCGGTTCGCGGCATCACGGATGATCTTAGCCGCGGCCAGATTTCGACGATGGAAAACTTCAAGTCGATCATTCGCTTTCTGGCTCAGTACAAACTCAATGTGTATTCCCCCTACATCGAGGATATCTTTGCATTCAGAAGCCATCCGGCGATCGGGAGGGGAAGGGGTGACCTGACCGCCGGTGAAGTGAAAGAGCTGGACGCGTACGCGCGCCAGTATCATGTCGAACTCATCCCGATCTTTGAGACGCTCGGCCACTGGGAAAACATCCTCGCTCTTCCGGAGTACAGAAAGTATGCTGAATTTCCCGGCGCGCAGACTCTTAACGTCTCCGATGAAGCTGTCTATACGATGCTTGATGAGATGATCGGAGAATTGAGCGAAGCATTCAGCTCGCCGTGGTTCAACATGGCGGCAGATGAGTCGTGGGATGTGGGGCTCGGCGCGAACAAGGCCCGTGTTGCTGCCAGCGATCTCGCGACAGTGCACGCGGAGCATTACAAGAGGCTCTTCGGGATCCTGCGGAAGTATCACAAGAAGCCGATGATGTACGGCGATGTCATCCTCAACAATCCATCGATTCTCGACAAGATTCCGAAAGACGTCGTGATTGTCGACTGGCATTACAGTGCACAGGAGCATTATCCGAGTCCCGCCGTGTTCAAGAGCGCCGGTTTTCCGTTCGTTGTTTCTCCGGCGGTCTGGAATTTCACAGGACCGTTTCCGAACTACATCAACACGATGATTAATATCCGGAACTTCAATGCGGACGGTTTCCGGAATGGATCGCTTGGACTGCTCACGTCGAACTGGAATGACTACGGCGGAGAAACGCTGCGCGAGCTCAACAAGTACGGTTATGCCTGGACGGCAGAGTGTGCATGGAAGCCGCTTGGTGCAGACGTTGCGCGGTTCGATTCGACGTTCTTCCGTCAATTCTTCGGTGACGACCGTGCGGCGGTTCTCGGCCAATCGGCCTATGCATGGCTGTCGAATGCACTGAACCAGATCAACTGGCAGGAACTGTGGCGGCATCCCATGCTGCAGGTCCGGCAGACATCAGTCCCCCTGTTGTGGCGGACGCAAAGCCTCACGACAACGATGCCGCTTGTGCAGGAGCTCCTGGCTGAAATGCAGGGGAGCGTGAAACGGAACCCGGAACAAGTGCGCCTTCTTTCGTTCGTGTCACGACTGTCATCATGGTTCGCGCACAAGATCGATGCGGCTGATCGTCTCCGCCGGGCCGTCAGTGACACGCTGCCTGAAGCGGAGAAACGTGCGGCGGTCTCGTCCGCTCTCGCCGATGCCCGCTCCGTGGTCAAGGAGCTTGGGACGTTGAAGGGGGAATTCAAATCGCTTTGGCTTGAAACGAACCGGAGTGCGAATCTCAACTACCTGATGATGCGGTACGACAGGCAGGCACAATTCTGGGAAGAGACGATCCGCGAGGTCGAACAAACCGGGGCGTTTCACGATCCGCTCATTACAAGTCAGTGGATCTATCATCCGCAGGCAAACCCGGGGCGCCGTGATTCGTCCTTCTCACAGGTGCCGCATGCGTTCTTCCGAAGAGCGTTCACCCTTCATCAGCCTGTCTCGAGCGCGAAAGTCCAGCTCATCGGGGACACGCATGCACGGTTGTGGGTCAATGGTGTGGAGGTGGGAGAAGTCTTCGCGCGCCGGTCACTGTCACTGATCGTGGAACATGAGCGGGTGAAAATGTGGGATGTCACGTCGTTGATGAAGCCGGGAGATAACGTGATCGCGGTGGAGGCGGTGAATTACAACACATTCGGTTCTGCGGGAGTGAACATCTACGGCGAGCTGAGAAATGGTTCAGCCACAACAAAGCTGCTGAGCGATTCTCTGTGGCGCGTTTCTGACCGGGCGCCGGAAGCGTGGCGCTCCGTTGGCTTCGACGACCGCGCATGGCAGACGGCATCACAGAGGCCGTACCCGTTCCAGGTGATCGGTCCGAACTTCGACTCCGGCAGGCTCTCCTGGATCGAGCGTTGACGCAACCCGGTCCGCCTCTTTCCCGTATTTGGGAGC
>DATJQB010000465.1:0-4150 GCA_035506075.1 Bacteroidota bacterium
ACGGGCATCCCGAAGGAGTATGTCCTCTACCAGAACTACCCCAATCCGTTCAACCCTTCCACAATCATTCGCTTTGGCTTGCCCGAAAGGAGCCTGTTGAACATCTGCATTTATAACATCCTCGGTGAGCGGGTAGCGATTCTCTTCGAAGGAGATTCGGGGGGAGGATATCATGAGATCGTCTGGGCTCCGACAGCGCTGGCAAGTGGAGTTTACTTCGCAGTAATCGATGCTCACGCCGTTGCTAATCCCAGCCGTACGTTTCACTCGACAAAGCGCGCGTTGTACATACGGTGATAGGGCGGAGGGGCGCCACCCCCGGATTTGACGCAGATCACAGTGTTACTGATCTTCATGCATTACAATAGATGATGTCGGCAGTTTTTTTTGAAATCACCGCGGTTTTCGTTATCATTCACCATTGTCGAATTGCCCTTCAGCATTGCCGGAGAGACACATAATGAAGACAGCTCTTGTTTGTGGAGCGGGGGGATTTATCGGCGGTCATCTTGTCAAGCGGTTGAAGGATGAGGGGTACTGGGTCAGGGGTGTCGATCTTAAAGAGCATGAGTTCACACGCCTTCCCGCCGACGATTTTGTGATCGGCGATCTGCGCGAACAGACGGTGGTCCGATCGGTCCTTGATCGTCCTTTCGACGATGTCTACCAGCTTGCAGCCGACATGGGCGGAGCAGGATATATTTTCACCGGGGAACACGACGCCAACGTGATGCACAATTCGGCGACCATCAACCTCAATGTGGTCGAACAGGCGCGGTTGGTCGGCGTGAAGAAGATTTTCTACTCGTCGTCGGCATGCATGTATCCCGAGTACAATCAGAAGGATCCCGACAATCCGAAGTGTTCGGAGGATTCGGCGTATCCTGCAGCTCCTGACAGCGAGTACGGCTGGGAGAAGCTCTTCAGTGAGCGGCTGTACCTCTCCTATCACCGCAACTACAGATTGGAAGTCCACATCGCCCGATTCCACAATATCTTCGGGCCAAACGGTACCTGGACGGGTGGCAGAGAGAAAGCTCCTGCTGCGATGTGCCGTAAGGTTGCTGAAGCGGAAAATGGCGGAACGATAGAGATCTGGGGCGACGGGAAACAGACGCGTTCCTTCCTCTATATCGACGAGTGTCTCGAGGGTGTCAGACGGTTGATGGAATCGTCCTTCCTTGGTCCGGTGAATATCGGGTCCGAGGAAATGGTAACGATTAATCAGTTGGCGGAAATGGTAATGGAGACCGCAGGGAAAAGCCTGACCATCAAGCACATCTCCGGGCCTCTGGGCGTCCGTGGCCGTAATTCGGACAACCACCTGATCCGCACAAAACTCGGATGGGCTCCGTCGAAGAAACTGAGCGACGGATTGAAGAAGACCTACGCCTGGATCGAACAGCAGGTGAAGGCAGACAGCAAGATTGGCGTCCCCGCCAAATAAGATTTTCGGCGATCGTCGCCGTTATGAGGAAATTTTGATCATACACGCCCGGGTGATTTGGCCCCGGGCGCTCCCGCGCAGTCTCTAGCACTCGCTCTTTGTGGCCTCTGGCCTGTTCCCGCTTCGATCTTCGCAGGCCACTTCTTCCCCGCACTTCCTGTTAGTCTCGGTCAGTCTCGAACCAAGATCGTGCCATCTATTTCGGCACCATCATTTACGATATTTGGTGGAAAATGTTGACTCTTGAAAGACAACTCACTATATTCGCCGTATCAAAAAATTCTAGCGCACTGATTTCTTGACGATCCCCCGACACATCCGCGCTTCTCTTCAGCGTAATTGGAAAGCCCTGAATGCGACAGTCGGCATTATCGTCGATATCCTCGTTCAGTGTCTCGCTTTTGCTGCGGCGGCGTTCCTCTATCAGGAACTCAAAAAGGGGAGCCAGCTCAACAGCTCGCATTTCGAACTTCTCGCAGTGCTGATCCCGCTTTACCTCATGACCTTCACGGTGTTGGGCATCTACCGGAGAATCGCGTACCGGTCGTTCGCATCCCAGCTTCGTAGTGCTGCGCGGGGGCACCTGTACCTGTCGGTGATTCTGTTCAGCACGATTCATTTCATTCCCCAGCTCATTCCACGGCCGGGCTTGTATGCCACATTTATTCTTGTTGCTCCGTTCGTCTACGTGGCAACATGGCTCGCTGTCCGGAACGCGATCGGGTTTCTCCGACGGTTCCGTCTCGGTCGTTTCAATATTATCGCCATCGGCTCCGACCCTGATTTCAAGGAGCTTGTCGATCGGCTCACCGAAAACACCGGTCTCCGCTACAACCTTGTCGGCATGCTCAGGACCACCAAATCCGCCGAGCGGTCACGGTCAGACCATATCGATGTGAAGACGATCGAGACGTTCCTCAACGAGAATGAGGTCGATCAGATCGTTTTCTCCTCGTCGTATCAGTTGAACGGGTCCTTTGAGGCCGTTCACGCCCTGTGTCGGAGCAGGGGGGTGGCGATGAGAATCATGTCGCCGGAATCGGATGAGCTTTTCTCGAAGGTGGGGTTGCGCGACATCGCCGGCATTCCGGTCTACGTGCCCGAGGGATTGAAGATCCGCCGTGTGAAGTGGATCATGAAACGCGCCTTCGATATTCTGGTGTCGTCACTGTTGCTCGTCCTCCTGTTGCCGTTCTTTCTTCTTGTCGCGATCGCGATCAAGTTGGAATCCCGAGGCCCGGTATTCTTCCGGCAGCCGCGCTCCCTGGGCGCAGGCGATGCGCCGTTCCTGTTTCTGAAATTCCGGAGCATGCGTGATGACGCCGAGACCGAGAAGGAGACGCTGACGCATCAGAACGAGAGCGACGGCGCGTTGTTCAAGATCAAGGATGATCCGCGGCTGACGCGCGTGGGCAAGGTGATCAGGAAATTCAGCATCGACGAACTTCCCCAGCTCGTCAATGTATTGCGCGGCGACATGAGCCTCGTGGGTCCGCGTCCTCTGCCGGTGAAGGACTACACGCGGATCGACCGCGGCGATCACGTCGGTGGGTACGTCTATCTCCGCTCGAAAGTGAAGCCCGGCATGACAGGACTCTGGCAGGTCTCCGGCCGCTCGCACCTCGGTTTCCGCGACATGGTGATGCTCGACCTGTACTACATCGAGAACCAGACAATCTTGTTCGACCTCGAAATCCTGGCGCAGACGGTGCCGGTTGTGTTGTTTGGCAGAGGCGCATATTAGCGACAGGCTATGCGAGTGGGGGAGCGCGGGAGTGCGGGAGCGTGAGATTGAACTCTTGCGTCTATGGCGAGCGCCTGCTCGGATCCCAGTCTTCAGGTCGATTGATCATGATGACAAGTTTTCCGATCACGCGATCATACTCTGTTTTCATCTCCTGTGCCGCATCCTCGGTGATGTACCTGCATTTCGCCGAGAAATCCAACCATACCTGAGTCTCCGCTGCTTCGCCGGCGGCATCACTCAGTTTCGCTATGAAGCTCAACGCATACCTGCGTTTTCTGAATGCTTCAGCGATGTTCGCAGACACCGAGCGCGACGATCGCCGAATCTGGTCAGTCAAAGAGTATCGCTCCTCCGAGGGGAATTTTCTGGTAATCTCAAAGATTTTGGTGGCAGTTTCAAATGAGATTTGAAAAACCTCCAAATCATAGTGTGACTTCACGCTTCTTCTCATGTGATGTTCTCCGAAGTTCTCCCATACTCAATACTGGATAGATGCCCGATTTCCGATGCTCTTCGCTAGTTCTTCTCTGCTGCCCCACGTTGTGGAATTCTCGCACTCCCTCGCTCCCGCCCTCCCGCACTCTGATGGCTATTTCGCTTCATTTTCGCTATGATTAAAGTTCATCGAGAACAACCTAGGATCGTCCATGAAACTCAGCGTCATCGGCGCCGGCTATGTCGGTCTCGTTGCGGCCACGTGTTTTGCCGAAAGCGGGAATGATGTTATCTGTGTCGATATCGACGAGAAGAAAATCCGCCAGCTGCGGAAAGGGGAATGCCCCATCTATGAACCGGGCCTCAACGACTATCTCACTAAGAATATCGCCGAGAAACGGCTCACGTTCTCCACGGACCTCACGCAAGCCGTCGAGCAGTCGGATGTCATTTTCCTTGCGCTCCCGACGCCGCAGTCGGAAGACGGTTCAGCGGACCTGCAGCATGTGGTGAGGGTGGCC
>DATJQB010000466.1:0-11515 GCA_035506075.1 Bacteroidota bacterium
CATGGAACGGTACGCCACTTCGAAACTGCTCAATGTGCTTTTCACCTATGAACTTGGAAGGAGACTGGAGGGAACGAACGTGGCGGTGAACGCGATGCATCCGGGAGCTGTGCGGTCGAATTTCGGCAAGCAACTCTCCGGGGTCGGAGGGTTTGTTTTTAAATACCTCGACTTCTTCATGCGATCGCCTGAGAAAGGGGCCGAGACAGCGATCTGGCTGGCATCGAATCAGCTGCTCGCGGGCAAAACCAGGAAGTACTACCACGATCTCAGGGAGAAACGATCTTCAAGAGTCTCCTACGACCCTGCCCTCGCAAAAAAAGTCTGGGACGTCAGCACCCGACTCACACAATTATAGCGAGCGGTACCCGCGAGATGGCGCAGCCGGCCGGCCCCTTTGCCAATTTCCTGCTTTCAGCCGGAACTCCAGGTGCTCATCGACGCGGGATGACCAGAACGTACATCACGCCAGACGCCGGTACCTCGATCGCCCCCTCAACCACGTCCCCTGCTCGTTCGAAAAGATCGCTTCGATGAAATGAGACCGGCATCTCCTTGTTCCACCTGATTGTTGCGGCACGAGTCTGCGTCGTCGGATTGTACAGCATTAGCATCCAACCCTCGTGTGATCGGGCGGGTTTGGTTGAGAGCACAACGACGTCATTTGTCCCGAGATCGTAAAGTGATTCGCGGGGTGAGCGACCTTCGGTCACCGGCAGGACAAGCAGGGGCTGCCGGCATTCGAGCCCGAATCGTTCCGCTTCAGCCTGGCTGTAAACACCGTGCACGCCAATCCTGTACCGAAACTGTACGATCCCTTCCTGATCAGCCTTGTAGTTTGTGTGCCAGTAATTGTTCATGACGTACGAATAGAAATTCGCCGCCGGTCTGATTGTTCGAATCCAGGGCTGCTCTGCTGTAATGGCGCCGATCTCCACCATGGGGGCGTCGGGGGACGACCAGGTAACTCCTCGCTGTTCGTTCGAGACATCGATCCAGCTTACAACAGAGAAAAAATTCTTGCATGCCCCGGGTATCTGGTCCACCTCCGGCCTGACGATTCCCTGGGCCACATCATACCTCAGCACTCCGTCTGGAACGTGCAATGGAAATCCGAGGTGCACACCTTCCTTCGTCCGGACAGGTTCCTTGTCGATCGTATTGATGATATCGATGCGGTCCATCCCATCGATCATTCTGATTTCGGCGGTGAACGCTTTGCATCCGGGCGCATCAGCCTGCAGCAGAAGCGACGACAGAAGCCCGCCTTTCTCCTTCGTCCTCACCGACACGTGACTGAGTCCTTGCGAAGACGATGCATCTGTACCCGGGACATAGAAGTATTCGTTGAGTCCGTGACCTTTTGCCGGATCAACAATCGACAACCCGTTGCGTTTCCACCTGAAGTTGTCAATGGCGCCGGTATTCGTATTGACCGAGACAAAGAGCCGGTCATTCTCAACCGTGTTCCCTGCAACGTGCACGCCTCCTTCCGAGTACGCCGGCCCTTTTTTTACCGTGATCCTTGTCCTGCTCATCGGACGAGCGTCGCGAACCAGCACAGCAAGCTCTCCTGTCGACAGACGTTGGGACGGAAGTCGTTTCGCATCGTCCGTCACCACTGCATCCCCTGCCAGGCTCTGCTCGCGTGACAAGAAGACAAGATCTGTTCGTGTCCACGACTGTGTATTGTAAACATCAAACGACTGGCTTACAGTCGACGCAGGCTGAACAGTCCCGGGCAATTGATTGAGCAGATCTTGTGCGAGACTGTCTGCCTCAAGCGCAAAGTTCTGCTTGATTGCCCATTGTCCTTTCACGAACGGGAGATCCGGCTCGGAAATGCTGTTGTAGGCGCCCCAGGTATGCTCATCATAGAGAATCACATCCCGCCATGCACGGGCAAATGATGTATCCGGAAAATGAGCAGGAGAACGCATCGACCAAAGCGCTTCGCCCTGGACAAGCCGGTCTGCTGCATGTCTGTTGATTGCTGTCTCCTTTGCCGAAGAAGCGGCGCCGTCTTCCCAGTACGGCGTGAAATCTCCTGAATATGTTTCCAGGGTTTGAGCGTACCGCCGTTCAAACTCTTCGAACATCTGCCGATGTGTCGCTATGATCAGGCGGGGCACTGCATAGCGCTCGTTCCAGCTTCGCACAAAGTCCGGCAACTTCGGGTCTGGCGGACCATTGTCACCTCCCACCGTGTACGGGAGCTGGACAATCTCATAGGGATATTTCCTGTCGTCGAGTTTTCGCAGGAGCTTGAAGACTTTGTCATCGCCAAGTTTTGTCAGGTCCCCCTCGTGGAAACTAGCATAACTTTCGCCGGCCACCCACGTCAGAAGCTTCTCGTTGCCCGACTGCGATCGCCAATAGAAGGGCCTGTCACCCCATTCCTCCAATGTGAAGCCAATCCTGTCACCGGGATTGGGTGAGATGGAAAAAAATCTGACTCCCGACTGAACGAGCGTTGGAACGATCCCCCAGCTAAAACCCGGCACGTCGGACGTGAGGGCCGTCGTGATGGGGATGTCGAATTCCGATTCAAGCGATCTCGCCCGCTCGGTGAAATGTGTCATCTCAACGGAATTGGCCAGGCCTGAAAGGATGTTCGCGTAGAGGGCGTTGACGCCAATGCTGCCGCTTTTGATTGCTTCGATTACTTCCCGGCGGCGGGACTCCGGTGCCTGACGAAGATAACCATCCAGTGCCCAGACCACTTCCATGTTCCATTTATACCGGGCGTCAGGAGGATAGTTCTTCGTCAACGCGATCAACCTGAGAGCCTCGTCCAGATTCTTCCACTGCTTCTTTTCGATGTTCGGCTGGAGATCAGTGTAACCAATATCGTTGTGTGAGTACGAGAGGATATAGATCTCTCGTTTGTTCACTGGAGCAATGGCAATAAATCTCCTGCTCACCGGACGATCGTTAACACTGAATGAGATCGGGAGTTCAGTCGGTGTCTGGACTTCGGGGACCGGCACATGGAACACGTTCGCACCAACCTGCAGGCTCTCAGCGATCATTCCCCCCTGGACCAGCGAGATCTGGATTGTCCTGCCCGGCTGAAGATTGTCGAGGCTCAGCCGCAGAAGCTGCGAACGCCTTGTCGACTCGCGCAAGACCACGGGTTCCATGCGAACCCGCGGCTCAAAACCAAAGGAATACTGAAATGTCATGTACCAATCGTCGCTCCGGTCGTCCTCCCCGGTCACAGTCAGAACAAGCGGCTTCCCGGGGACCACGAGCGTTCTGGGAATGTCGAGGTGCATGGTTCCGAAAAGATCCCCGGCACGATCGACCATGGTCGCCTCAAACCACAGGCGCGCGCCGTTTGCGTTCCGGAGGCTCCACGCCGAAGCTGTTGAATCCTTCAGATTGCGGAAGGTGAACCACGGTTCCCCGTTCACTTTCAGTTCGAACGAATGAACAAACGTGGAGTTCGCGAATCCGGCGTGCTCAAGCCCGGCAAGCCAGATGAACCTGAAGCGCTCTCCCGCGTAGATCTCCGGAATTGTGTCGGTCTCCCATTCAATGGTATGCACCTCCTTGCGGGCACGCACAAGCAGCGCACTTTCGGCGTCAGGGTGAGAAGATCTGTAGGAGATTCGTTCGCCGCGAAGACTCCGCCGATATCCATTGAGATACGTCCCGGCATCGATCGGATGGAGAGAGTCGACGAGCTGCCGGATGTTGATGTGGAGCTCATGGTCGCGGACCTGAGCATTCCCGGTGAACGGCGAACCGAGCAGGATTGACAGACAGACAATCGAAGAGAATCTCATGGCACGACTCCATCAATCGATAAACGCAATGCAGCGGGATGGACTTTCTGAAATGTAGGGTTACTTTACTCGGAGAGTGTGTCCTGTGTCAAGCGAGGAAATCCTGGAAGGAAAGGCGTGACGGCTGCAGCCGCCCGCTCACTGCGGAGATCCGGACGGCGGTCCGTTCAGTTCCGTCTCGCCACGCGCATAATTTCTTCGATGGAAGTGATCCCGGCGAGAGCTTTTTGAACGCCGTCAAAGTTCATATCGCGGAACCCTTCCTTGACTGCGATGGCCCTGAGTTTGGTTGTCGTGACCTCGCCGTGAATAAGGTCCCGCATTTCGTCGGTCACCACGAGCACCTCGTGAATCGCAAGCCGCCCTTTGTAGCCGATCCCGTTGCAGTAACTGCACCCTTTCGATCTGAACAGCGTCATTCCCAGCGGGAGGTGCATCAGCCCCGCGGCCTCGAGCTTCGCGCTGTCGGGCTCATATTCCTCCTTGCAGCGCGGGCAGAGTCTGCGAACAAGTCGCTGTGCCAGCACACCGATGACAGTGGCACTCACCCAGAACGATTCGACGCCCAGGTTGATCATACGCGGGATGGCGCCGATTGCATCGTTCGTGTGCATCGTGCTCAGGACGAGATGGCCCGTCAGCGCCGCCTCGGTCGCGATCGTGCCGGTTTCAGCGTCACGAATTTCGCCGATGAGAATGACATTCGGATCCTGCCGCAGGATGGCCCGCAACGCCGCGGCGAACGTCAACCCGCGCTCGGCAACAACCTGAACCTGGTTCACAAGATCGAGCTTGTACTCCACCGGATTCTCGACCGTCGTGATGTTCCGGCCGATGTTCTTCATCTCGTTGAGCCCGCCGTAGAGTGTCGTTGTCTTCCCGCTCCCGGTAGGACCCGTGACGAGCACGATGCCATTCGGGAACGTCAGAAGCGACCGGAACTTGTCGAGGTTCTCTCTCGAGAAACCGAGGTTCTCGAGGCTCAGGATCATCGCAGTCTTGCTGAGAAGGCGGAGGACCATCTTCTCACCGTACAGCAACGGGAGCGTGTTGATACGCACGTCAAAAATACGATCGGCAAATGTGAGCGTGATCCGCCCGTCGAGGGGAATCGTTCGCTCGAACATGTCCATCCCGGCCCGCGCTTTGATCACGGCGATCAGACCCTGGTGGTACGACATCGGCAGGGAAACGATCCGCTGCAGCACACCGTCGATCCTGAACCGTACCATGAGTTCCTGTTCACCCGGCTCGATGTGGATGTCACTCGATCCCGACTTGGCCGCACGAAGCAGCAATTCATCCACAAGCTTCGACATCGAAGCTTCCGTTTCAAGGTCCATCCCCTTGATCGTGCTTCCCGATGACTGGTTGCGAACGTCGAACTTCGACAGGTCGAGACTCGAGCCGATGCGTTCGAGTTTGTCGAGCGCGCCGCCGTACTTCTGCAGCGCAATTTCGAAATCAGAGATCGTGGTGACAACCGGCAGGACTCTCGCCCCCGTGATCTTCTGGAGTTCGTTGCGTAGCTGGAGTGACGGGGGATCGATGACGGCGATGGTGAGCTCGAGACCGATCTGGAAGACCGGCAGAGCCCGAAACTTCATGATTTCATCTTCGGTGAGGATGTTCGAAGGAGCGGTTTCGATCTCGCTGGCAATCTTCATACGAGCGAGGCCGAAGGTCTTGCACATCGAATTGACGATGTCGTCTTCGGCAACAGCAAGAATTTCGACGAGGGCCCGGGCAATCCCCTTCTGCCGGGCGTTGTCGTCCAGGATGGCTCGCTTTGCCTGAACCTGGTCGGCCTGGACGGCTTTGATGGCAATCAGCGTATCCAACAGCTGTTGTTGCTCTCGTGTCAACGCCATGGGTTACCCGAAGAGTTTATCAACATCGTCCTGGTTGAGTGTCTTCGACGCTGTGTCTTCGCGGCGGATTGCCTTACGGAGCAGAAGAAGTTCCTCGATCTCCTGGGCAGTGTACTGGCGTGTTCCCAACGATGCCCGGGGAGCAGCAACGGGGAGTTCCGCAGCATCCAAGGCCTGGCCGCAGGAGCTGCAGAAGCGGTCGTTCACAAGCGTCGCGTTTCCGCATCGGCTGCAAACCGACTGGAGGGCCGAACCGCAGACCGTGCAGAACTTTCCACCCGAGGGGCTCTCAGCGTTGCACTGAGGACACGTCATGACGTCGCCTTCACCCGGCTATCGAGGATGTTGACAACTTTCTGTGCGACTTCCTGGAATTTCGCTTCTTCGAAGGGCTTCATGAGGTAGAGATCTGCGCCACTCTCTTTGAATTGGAGGACCTTGTCCCGCTCTGACAGCGAAGAAGTGACAACAACGATTGTCGTTGCGTTCTTCTGCTTGATCGACCGCAGCACCGTCAGACCATCCATCTCAGGCATAATGCCATCGAGGAAGACCACATCGGGTTTGAAGGTGTCGAATTTCTGCAATCCGATTCGGCCGTTTTCGCCTGTCTCAACCGCTTCAAAACCGAATCTCTTGAGAAGCTTCGTAATCAGAATACGGAAGTGCGGAGAGTCGTCAATTGCGAGGACGCGATAAGGGAAAGACATGAGCAGTAATCCTGAGTTGGGGACCCCAGCGATATTAAGTAAATTCTCCTCAGAATGCTACAAGTTTTTGATATCAAAGCGACAATCGTTAGAATGACGGGTGATTTGGGGCACGCAGTATGTTGTGGAGAATTGATATTATTCAAACAGTTCCGGTGGCGCCAACCAGGGTATTCTCATGTTGGTTGCCTCGTCGCCGGCGCTTCACCAGATGTCATGGTTACCATTCTCTTAATTCTGCCGTTTGCTCTAGGACAAGAGCAGGATCCATCGTATCTTTCTGTCAGATCGTGCTGTCGGGGAGTCACCGTTCACCGGACGTAGACCAGGCTTCGGAACACCATGCAAAAGCTGCCGCTCGACTCTGAAGAGACTGAACGCGGGGCACACGCTGCCGCCCAACCGCTCAGACTGATCCCTCGCATCCCAGAACCACTCGCAACGGAATTTGCGCCTGCCGAGCGAGCGTCGCGTGAGGAAATTCTCACGCAGGCGCGCAAGCTTCCGCAGATTCCCCTCCTGCACAGCTTCATCAGTTCGGTCTTCGACATCGTTCTTGTCCTGAACAAAGAGCGACAGATCATTCTCGCCAACGATAAGTTCTACAGGTTCATGGGGACCCGGGATTCCGGCTCCTTCCTCGGCCAGAGGTTTGGCGAAGCCCTCCAATGTGTTCATGCGAACGAATCCCCGGGCGGATGCGGCACTTCGGAATTTTGCCGGGCCTGCGGCGCGATCGGGGCAATTCTTTCCAGCCAACTCGGCAACGTCTCCGCTCAGGAATGGCATCTGACGCGCAAAGAAATTGTTGAGCCCCTTGATCTGCGGGTCTACGCTTCGCCGCTGAAGGAAAATGATTATCAGTTCACAATCTTCGCCGTTTCCGACATTAGTCACGAGAAACGCCGGAGAGCTCTTGAGCGTATCTTCTTCCACGACGTTCTCAACACTGCCGGCGGGCTCCGTGGGTTTATCGAGCTTCTCAAACATTCCGACGCAGCAGAAGCCGAGGAACTCAAGACGCCGATCCTCGAACTCGCACAACAGCTCGTCGAAGAAATCAAGGCGCAGCGTGACCTGGTCGCAGCAGAAAACAATGAACTGACGATCACATTCGTTCCGACCAAGTCGGCCGCGTTCATGCATGAAATCTGCGAAGCGTACAAGAATCACGATGCAGCCCGCTTCAAGACACTTGCAGTCGACGCCACGTCGACCGACATCGAGTTCCTCACAGACCCCACATTGCTCAGACGCGTCGTCGGCAATATGGTGAAAAACGCGCTGGAGGCGTCCGGCGAGAATGAGACCGTTCAACTTTCCTGCCGATCCAGCAAGACTGGCATCGAATTTCTCGTGCACAATCCGCGATACATGCAGCGCCACGTCCAGCTCCAGGTCTTCCAGCGTTCATTCTCCACAAAGGGAGCAAACCGCGGCCTCGGCACATACAGCATGAAACTTCTCGGAGAGCAGTACCTGAGAGGAAAAGTATCGTTTACAAGTTACCCGGAAGGGGGAACGACATTCAAGATCTGGCTCCCGCTCGTGCGCGCGGGAAGACAGAGTCTGTCGGATGATCATTCCTGGTAGAGGGAACCTCTTGTTACGTCAACGAAGCGGCGTCCGGACAGACGCCGCTTTTTTTTGTGGCTGACTGCTACTTCTGCTCGGCGATCTCAAGAAGCCATCCCTTCCCCGGCTCGATCGGAATCGCGTCGGTGGGACGGAACATGCGTGCAGGCTGAAATCCTTTGGCTTCGCTTGCTGTCAGGATTGCCCGCGAGGGGCGTATCCCAAGAGCGTTCCAGTCGATTGTGAGACGGCATTCGACATTCACAGTATCCCAACTCGCGACCGCAACGAGCGCTCGTGAATTCTGCTGATAGACCGTGGCCAGAACACGCGGGTTGTTCGTTTTGACCGGACACTCTGCGGACCAGTATCCTTTCATCGAACTCCCCTTCATTCCGAACCGGTCCATCAGGTTCCAGACGGGTGTAGGATCCCCTGCCCACGGAAGCCGAGCGGTCATGCCGTACACCATCCCCCGCCATGGGTTCCCTCCCTTCTCGAGCATCTCCCCCATCAGTCCGAACGGAATTCCCGAAACTTCAACAAGCCAGAAGTCAGGAGAGAGGTTGTAGTCGAAGTACTCGCCGAACCAAAGCCGGCTGAGGTACGGAAAGTGCTCGAGGTAGAGGTTCGCGCTGTTTGCGAAACCGTCGCGTGGATTGAATTGGTTGGCCGAGTGCAGGTCGATCAGCGCCGCGGGGCGATTCCTGTCGAGCACCTTGCGAACTCTCTTCATCGTTGTCCGATCGAAGGCCACATCGTCGATATAGATTCCGTCGATGCCGACGTTCTTGACGAGCCAGTTGAGTCCCTCGACGTAATAATTATGCCACCGCGAAACGCCGCTGTTGATGATCGCGGCATCCTTCAGTTCAGGGACAAACCATGCAGCGATGTAGCTTGTGTCCAGGTGCTCCTGGAGCCATGAAAACCCGCCTCCCGGACCGTACGACAATACCTCGTCCCCTAAACTTCGCAACATGAAGAGCTCCGGCGAGCGGTTCGAAAGCTCTCGCACGGTGTAATAGATTTTCATCCGCAAGCCCTTCTCGTGCGCCTCATCCGCGTACGATTTCATTTCCGCCGGCCTCAGGAACGGGTAGTTGATGTACGGATTGATGGGAGTTGCGTGGTGAACGTTGATCGTGTTAGCGCCGCTCCGAATGACCTCATCGATCGGGACATACTTATGATAGTACCGGGTGTTCCATTGTCCCTCGGTGTCCAGCGGCTTGAATGGAGTGAGAAGGAATGAGAAATAGAAGTGGAGAGATTCACCCGCCTTTACACTTCTTGCCCCGCTGTATGCGCGCACAAGAACGGAGCCATTCGATTCGCTCAGCCTGATCCCTCCCTTCCCGCCGTTCTGCCATGATGGGGGCATGTTCAGGGGTTTGAGCAGGTAGAAGTTTGTGTTGAGGGGGCGCACATAGTCCTCATCCCTGAAGCTCACCTGGGCTCCGGCGTTGACATCGCCGAGCCAGAGAGCATCCTGGTTGAATCGCGGGTCCCATTTCCAGTTGATGTCTTTCGGCCGATACCCGCCCTTGACACCCAGCCCCATCATGTACTTCGCTGCATTCTGAACAAACGGAACGTTGAGACGGATATCGTTGAGTGACATATCCCGCGTTGCCGTCAACGTGACACGGAAATCCGCGAAGCCATCAAACTCCAGGCTTCCCTCGAGCACGAGTGTGAATCCCCCCGCCTTTCCCTCCGATCTCCATGCTGCAATCCCATCAGCCTGCCGGGTGATCGTAAAACTGCTTCCCTCGCACGACACGACCTTTCCCGAGCTATCCTCAATCAGGAGCTCAACCGGTCCGGAGAGCACCTCGCGACCGCTTTCGACAATCTTTGTCACATCCGACGAAAAATGACTGACGATCCCATCCGGAAATCCCATCTTCGTCAGCTTCAACTCGCGCCCGAGACAACTCACAGAGTTCTGTGCTACCTTGACGGGAGTGAACGGCTTCACAATTCCATCGTCGGCGGCAAGCTGCGAGTCAAGCCAGCGAAGCCGCGAGAGCTTCTGCGGTACGTTGTCTCCATGGGCTGCGGCCACGGCCTCTGTGACGGTAAGCGTGAGCCGGATTTTCTGATCGGGTTGGTTCTTCGCACTGACCACGATGTCTCCCGTGTACGCGCCGGTCTGAATTTCCTCAGGCACATCTACACCCATCCAGAGAGCCTGGACACGCCCCTTCTCGACTTGCAGATCCTTCACGAAGCGCCTCCCCTGCCAGTCAACTCCATCGGTGTTGAAGCTCGAGAACCTGGAAGCCGGAATGGTGCTTCCTCCGGGCCCCTTGAGATCAGTCATCGTGACACGGATTCCTCCGACCTTCGAGTACGCGGCGTACAAACCGATCTGGAACGAGTAGAATTCTCCGCGATCCGCCTGTCCGGCGAACATGGGCACAATCCCATGTTCGATCCAGCGATAGGGCAGATCATTCGTCATCTTGATGGAGTTCATCCGATCTTCGGGGAAAAGCAGATACGGCAGACTTTCATGGCCGCTCAGAAGTGTTCGCACTTCATCCGCCGTCGCGATCACCTCCATCGGGTAGAAGCTGTTGAACTCATCGATCGATTGGAATTGTACGATGGATGCTGGTGTGACGACCTCGCCGGCCTCCGAACCCGAACGCCCATCACTCAGGCCGTGCTTCTTCATCCACACTGTGTCGGCAGTTCGTTCCATTGGCTGGTAGTAGCCTTTCGGATAGTTCTGCGAACCGCGGGATCGGTAGATGAGATAGTACACAAAGTACTGGCCCGGCGAGGTCTGTGGTTCAAAAACGACATCTCCTTCTTCCCGGTCCAGGCGGGTCCAGACTGCATTCGTGATTCTTTTTCCAGTCGCGGCATCCACGATGATGACGTTTTTCGAGGCGGGGTTGAAGTCTCTTCTTCTCCACGGGATGCGGGCGATGACAGCGCTTGCCTTTGACTGAACGGCAAGAACCACCCTGTGATTGCCAAGGGAATCCGAATTCCACGACCCCGTGCCGTAGTACTTGGCTTCAGGCTTGAAGGTCGGCGGTGGAGCCTGTGCCACGGCAAGACCATTCACATTCGCGAGCACGAATAATCCGGCTGCGACAAGTGTGCGCGAGATCGATGCTTTCTTCAAATTCCGCTCCTTCATCCGGGATGGGTTGATGGTTCGACTCAGAATTGGACAAGTCGTGATACTTCAACAACGAGGGCGGCATCCTGGTCGATCTTCTCAAGGCCGAGCAACGAAACACCCGATGCACCCACGAGTTCTTTTTCAGAATCCATCATCGATGATGGATTGCCCTGGAACACGGCTGTCATCCATTTCGAAACCTGCGATGTTGATTCCTTCTGCCATCGATCTGCGATGACCGTCGCTTGCGCTGTCCGACCGAGAGTCCGTGTTGCGAGCGCACCGAACAATTGGTTCACTCCCCCCTCACCGGGATGCGCCTGGGTGTATCCGGCAACATGATCAAACATCTTGTTGGCGGCGGATGTTTCCCCCCGCTGGACACGGCAGAGAGCTTCGAGGTATTCTTCAAACCTGTTGTCA
>DATJQB010000467.1:0-6303 GCA_035506075.1 Bacteroidota bacterium
TTTCGACGGGATCGCGGAGAAGACGTCGGGATATCAAAAACGAGGGTACGCCGTCACAGGTGAACTCTACCTGACGATCTTTGAAACAGCATGGTTGCTGCGCGGAATGCAGAACCTGCTCACGGACTTCTATCACAACGAAGCTCTCGCGCATGCGCTCTGTGAGAAGATCACAGAACTTCGCGTGCGGCAGGCTGTGCAGTATGCGAGAGCGGGCGTTGACATTCTTCGGCTGGGGGATGACGTTGCCACGCAGCACGGACCGATGTTCAGCGTCGACCTCTACCGCAGATTTCTCAAAGAGCGGACCCGCCGCATCGTCGCCGCGGCAAAGGGAGCAAAGAGCGATCTCCTCGTCTTCATGCACTCAGACGGAGCTGTCATGGATTTCATTCCGGAGTATATCGACATCGGCATCGATATCATCAATCCGGTTCAGCCTGAATGCAACGATCTCGCAGAGCTTGGCCGAACGTTTGGAGGAAGGATATCGTTCTGGGGAGGGATTGGCACGCAGACGACCATGCCGTACGCCACCCCCAAGGAAGTGACACTCAAAGTCGCAGAACTTGTCGCTCTCCTGGGAGGTAGCGGCGGACTTCTCATCGCTCCCTCTCATATTCTCGAGCCTGATGTCCCGTGGGATAACGTTCTGGCGTTCATTCAGGCCGCGAAAAAAAGCTGACGCTCCTCTGGCATCCCTACCAACAACAAGCCCCGACAATCGCCGGGGCTTGTTGATTTCTCTCTGTTGCGAAGCGTCGTTCCGAGTCGGTCTTACCAGATCTTCACTCGTAAGCTTTCCGGCCGCCACATCGGGTCGCCTTCCTTGATGCCGAACGTACGATAGAATTCCGGCATGTCTGACAACGGGCCGATGACGCGGAATTTTGCAGGGGAATGTTCGTTGCTCCTGACCTGATTGGCGATCGATTCCGGTCGTTCGTTGATCATCCATGCAAGTGCGTAGCCGAGGAAGAAACGCTGGTCGGGCGTCAGGCCCGCGATGATCTCGTTGTTCTTGTACTGCTTCGTCTTCTGGAACGCATCGTATCCCATCATGATCCCGCCGATGTCGGCGATGTTCTCTCCCTGTGTCAGTTCGCCGTTGATGTGCAGGCTGTCGACTGCAACGTAGTCGTTGAACTGTTTCACGACCATCTTCGTCTTGGAGTAGAACTTCGCACTGTCCTCTGCAGTCCACCAGTTGTTCAGGTTGCCGTTCGCGTCGTATTTGCTTCCCTGGTCGTCGAAGCCGTGTGTGATTTCATGTCCGAACGTCGACCCGCCGATGATGGAGTAGAGAAGGGCGTCGTCTGCAAGAACGCGCTCGTAACCGGGAACGATGATGTTGCATCCCGGTACGACAATCTCGTTGTTGGAGGGATTGTAATATGCATTATACGTCTGCGGTTCCATGCCCCATTCGGTCCGATCGACGGGTTTTCCAAACTTTGCAATCATGTAGTCGAACCGCCACTTGTTGGCGCTCATCACGTTGCGCACGTACGATGAACGGTCGATGTTCATCGCGCTCATGTCCTTCCACTTGTCGGGATAGCCGACTTTCATGATGATGGCGTTCAACTTCGCCAGGGCCTTCTCCTTCGTCGGCGCGCTCATCCAATCCAGCGCTTTGATGCGTGCCGCATATACCTCGCGGATTGCAGTGCCGATCTCCTGGAGTTTTTCTTTCGTCCCCTTCGGGAGATATTCATCCACATAGACCTGACCGATGAGTTCGCCGAGTGAGCCGTCTGTCTGCTCGACGACCCTCTTCCATCGTGGTTTGGGCTCTTTCACACCGCGGAGTGTCGTTGAATAAAAGTTGAACGATTCCATGTACGTCTTGTCGTCTACGTACCGGGCAAGCCCGCGGATGAGGTGGAACTTAAGATAGTTCTTCCAGTCGGCGATGGGCGTATTCTTCAGAATGCCGTTGAGCGCGGCAAGATATTCCGGCTGCCCGACGATGACGGTGTCGACGTTCTGCAGCCCTGCATCCGTCATAAAGGTGACCCAATCGATGTCCGGCGTTGAAGACGCCAGCTGCTTGAACGACATCTTGTTGTAGTTCTTGATCGGATCACGCGTGTCCTCACGCTTGCGCGCGACTTTCGCGAGGCTGGTTTCGAGTTTCATCAGGGTTGCAGAGGCTTGTTTTGCCTTTGCATCGTCATACCCGATGATCTTGAACATGTTGTCCACGTGGTCGACGAACTTGGAGCGGATCTTCACGGCTCCTGCATCCGAGTCGAAGTAATACCTGCGATCGGGGAGACTCAATCCGCCCTGGAAGATGAAGACGGCGTTCTTGCTCGAGATCCGGTCGTCCTGGCCGACGCCAAACGAGAACAGCGGAGACCCGGAGACGACGTGGATGTAGGCGGCAGTCTTGACGACGCCCTTGATATCCTTGATGCCGTCGATCATCTCGAACTCAGTCTTCAGGTCGGCGATACCGTTCTTGTTCAGCATGACGCTGTCCATGCCGCTCGAGAAGAAATCACCGATCTTCTGTTTGTTGCTCCCCTTCTGGGGATTTGTCAATGCTGCGGACGATTCGCAAATGTTCCGAACCTGTGCGTTGATCGTGTCCTGGATGAGCTGCCAGAGGCCGTTGCTGACCTCGCTGGCCGGGATGGGATTTTCTTTGAACCACTTTCCGTTGGCAAAAAGGAAGAAATCATCTCCAGCCTTCACGGTTGAATCGATATGGGAAACCAATGCATCGGGTTTGTGCGAATCCCGGTTTGACTGGCACGAGCTCATTGCGATAACGAGCGCGAATGCCATCAAGAAGAGAACAGAGGAATTTTTCATGGTGTCCTTGATGAGATGGATGATGTGGAATTGAGCAGAATCTATATAGTGAAAGAGGGGAGGAAAATCAACGAGAATGGGACGGATGGGGAAGGCGAGCGATCAGCAAACAGCGATGAGCTGTCAGCGGCCAGATCCCGGCACATGACATCCGGCGGTTTGGAATCTGCCTCAGCCCGCTGGCATTTGCCTGCCACCATCGGCAGTTGCCAACTGCACGCTGCAATCTGCATGCTGCAACCTGCCTACTCCACATCTTCCCCTTCTCCAATGACCGCGTCCGCCTCGATCTCCACAAGCCAGTCCGGATCAATAAAACGCCCGATCTGCATTGTCGTGTTGGCTGGACGAATGTCCCTGAAGAACTCGCCATGGATTGTTCCGACCTTCTCCCAATCCTCAATCCTTGTCAGTAATACTCGCGTTCGGATCACATCCGAAAGTTTGCCGCCGAGACCTTCGATGGCCTTCTGAATAATTTCGAGGCAGCGTTGTGCCTGACGCGCGGGGTCGCCGGGGGCGACGGTCTTACCATTTGGGTCCAGTGGCGCGGTGCCGGAAATTGCAATAATCCTGCCGCTCCGCACTCCGCGGGACAGTCCTATCTTTGGTTCAAATGGTGAGCCTGAGGAGTAGCGTTGTCTGTTCTGGTCTGTCATGAAATGGTTCTCCGAAACATGGTGCGAATCCTATGTCACCGTGAGTCACTTCTTTTCACCGTGCTCACGCGGTTTGTAGTCGCCGTCCTGAGTGATCGATTCTTTGTACGAGCTGTTCCAGCTTTTGTCGAAGATACGGGTGAGCGCTTTGCCGAGCAAGTTGCTTGTGCAGATCACACCCAGATTGCGCGTTGCATAGAAATAACTCTTTTCACAGTTGCTGGTGCCAAGCCAGAATTTCTCGTTGTCCGCCACGATGAACTTGCAGTGCTCGACGCGTGCGAAGGAGATGTATCCTCCGGACCACTCCGGTATCGACGTGAACGCGACATCGATATTCGGAACGGCGGCGAGTTCTTTCAGCGCCCGCACTGCAGGTGATCCCTTCTCCCAATCGGAGACGATCATTCGCACCTTCACACCCCGTTTGCCCGCGTTACGAATTGCATCATCAATCGCCGTATATGATCCGCCCCGCCTCTCAAGCGGTGAATACGAAAGGAACTGCAACGTCAGCGTCTGTTGAGCGCTGTTGATCAAGCCGATGATCGCAGGTTCATCCCAGCGGGTTGAGTCCGGTATCCAGCCAAGCGGGCTGTACGTCGGAAGCAGCTCAGCTTTCTCACCGTCCGGTCCCGTGAACTCCACCGGCTTTCCAAATGTGCTGTGCGGGATCTTGTAGGCTTTGATCTGCGCCGGGTCCATCGACGCGAGCTGCCAGTCTGTTTCGAACACTTCGGTGTAGGCACTTGCGATCCTGGACTCCCTGATCCGCAGGCCCAACTCGTGTATGTGCTCCAGCGCCCGCCAGTCGAAATTCTGACTCCCCATAAACACCTCCATCCTGTCGACGATGAAGTACTTGGAGTGCTGGATTCCTCCGGCGATCGCCCCAAAATCGATCCGGCGCGCTTCTATGTTCTTGTGCCGGCCCAGACTGTCGACGCTTCCCGGGTACGTTTTGTACATCCGCGAATCAACAATCAATCGGACTTTGACTCCGCGGTCGGCAGCAGCATAGATCGCTCCGAGGACATCCTCCATCCATTTGCCAGGTTCATGTGAAACATAGAACTCTTCGATGTCGAGCGTCTGTTTGGCACGGCCGATCATTTCCACCCACACTTCACGTGCGTTCCGGATCTCCGGGTTGTCGAGGATGGTGCCGGCGGGTGTGCTCTCAACGATTTCAAGGTCGCGGAACGGGGAATTCTGCGCGTGAAGAAGTGAGCAGGAAAGCAAAACAATCGCAGCAAGTGATCTTCTCATGTAGGTATCCGGTGTTGTGGGGAAGGACTGGGTGTTTCTATGATACGAAACGAAAGGAGGTCGTTCAAGATGCATCGTGGAAATGTTAGGTCAGTCGAACGAAGAGACAGCCGATCGGATGAGAATATGCCTGGAAGGTCCTTCGCGTAACGAACTGTCAAAGAGACAAGTGATGATAAAGAGACGTCCGACTGAACGTGGATGTGCACGATTTCTCATTGCTACCTTCAAACATTCCGTTTCCGACATGATTCTCGGGCTTGCTTCTGATACACCCGCCAACGGTTCTAAGTCTTCGGGTCGGATCACTCGCTGAACTTGTGGTGTCCGACAGGATGGAAAATTTATCTTTCCCAAAGGGGTGGAGCTGCTCTTGCATGGGGTTTGTGCCAGCCTCAAGCCGCTGTTGTGTACGGAAGAACTGAGCAGTCTCTCTTGCCCAAGTGATGCAAGAGAGGAAATTCAGCTTTCGATGCGTTGTTGCCGCGAGGGTGCATGAGCCCGACTGCTGCGGGAATCGCGGGATGAATCAGCTTGCTCGTTGGAATCACTTCGCTTTGCCGGAATTCCACCACCCGCCTGTTGAACTTTACCTCGTGGGTGTCGAAGCACTTTTCAGCAATTCCAGACTTCTACGTACAGATTCCCGATAGGGATTAAGTCGAAGAGCTTTCTCGTACTCCGTAATCGCGTTCTTCATATCCCCCATTTGTTGATAGACCACACCGAGATTCGCACAGGCATCCGCATTGGAGTTGTCAAGTTTCTCAGCGATTCTGTACATCTCAATCGCCCGCTCATATTGCTTTCGGGCGAAGGCGATAGCACCGATATTAACATAGGTGCTGCTTCTGTTCGGATCACATTGAAGAGAGCGCTGAAAACTCTTCATGGCCTCATCGTAGTCGCCGGCGTAGTAACTTGCACAGCCGATGTCATGCCACGCGTCCCACTGTGCCGGATTAATATCGAGCGATTTTCGGTAATGCGCGATAGCCTTGCGAAACAGTTCCTTTTGCTGGTCCCCTCCCTGAAGGTTCTGTCCCATTCGCAAGTACGTTTGGGCAAGCGACGAATACACCAGTGCGCTGTCCGGATCGCATTCCAGCGCACGTTGATAATTCCTGAGTGCCTCATCGTATTCTCCCGCGAGATAGGAGATACGTCCGAGGTCATGCCAGGCGGGCCACTGGGATGGAAGGATCTCGAGGGATCTTCGGAAGTTAATCGTCGCCCGGTGTAAGTATTCCTTTTGTTGATCACCTCCAGGGAGATCCTTTGCCAACTTCAGGTAGGTGACGGCGAGGGCGGAACGTTCTCTGGCACTATTAGGAGAGGATTCGAGATCGGCCGTAAGAATGGTGAGATTGTTCTTCCATTCCTCGGCGCGGATGATTGTCCGAATGCCCAGCAGCAGGCAGAAGACAAGGGTAACTGAAAGGACCCAGCGTGTACCTCCACTCGATGAAACGTTGACCTGCCGACGATCAAGAAAGGAGACAACCATGCCAAGGGCAAAGCAAAAACCCAATGAAGGAGTGAAGAGAAATCG
>DATJQB010000468.1:0-6081 GCA_035506075.1 Bacteroidota bacterium
CCATCGTATTCGAGAACGAGTCTATAGTTTCCCATGTTCCCAAAAAGCAAAATCCCGCATGGGTTGCGGGATTCGGCTAACGGCTGGAGAGAACTCAGAATTCTCTCGTCAGCGTTAGCTCCAGATTTTGCGATGCGAGCATCCCGCTCCTGACGTCCGCCTCGAGCCGCCACGAAGTCCGGACCTGGACTGAGCGATTGTAAAGTGAAACTGCGCGGACAGCCGAAACCGCCGAAATGATGCGATTGATGACGAGTGCGCCAATCACGAACTGTGAATTATGTGTCACCGCATCTCCCCTTGTCCGGAGATGTTTATAGTTCAATCGTGCATCTTCCGAAGACCACTGCCACGCAAAATTGGAATTCGGATCGTAGAGCAAGTCAAACTGTCTATTCCGCATCTTGGCATCGTTGTAATCGTTGACATTGTTGAAATTGCCGATGTCAATCGAAAACTGATCCCCTTTTCCACTGAAATTCGCTCCAGAGTTCTGTACTGCAAACGACTGGGCGTCCTGGCGGAGCCATTGTCCGTAGGTACGGAGACCGGCGTACGTGAGCCAGAGGGCAGCATCCGCTCCCATGTAGTACCTTCCTGTTCGGAAATTATCTGCGTAGAGCTCACCTAAGCCGGGAAGTATCAATGAGTAACCGATAGCCACCCAAACCGATTTCTTTTCGGTCCGGATTTGAGGATCGGCGAAAATTTGTCCGGCAGACGACACCGGTGTTGAGCCGACCGAGGCAAGCGCCGGTCTCAGGGACGGCTGCGCCGGGGATAATGTGACACCCAACAGGAGGATCACAAGCAGGACGAAAAACCAGGTTACGCGCATAGGGACACCTTTCTGAAGGTCTTAGGGTTGACTTCGTTTGTTGCAAACGTGGTATCAACCAATTTTCCTATGCAATCCTCCTTTTCGGCATGAGTGACGAGCACCTGCAGCAGCTGATTCGACAAGTCATTGTCAGATGTGACCCGGACCCGAGCATACTCGCCCGTCAGTCCAGTCCACTCTCCTGATCCCAGACGTTCCTCGAAGAGAACTTCGCGCATTGTTCCCGTCAGGCTTTGGAGAAAATGATGGCGCTTGTTGACGCTCAGATTTCGCAGCAATTCGCTTCTCTGGAATCGAATTCTCGGTTCGACCTTCCCGTCGAGCTGCAAGGCAGCAGTATTCGGTCGTTCTGAATATGTGAAGACATGCAGATACGAGATCGGGAGGTCCGCAACAAACTGGTACGTCTCTTCGAACAGCTCTTTTGTTTCGCCGGCAAATCCCGTGATAAGATCTGCCCCGATTCCGGCATCGGGAAGAAGCTCTTTGATCTTTTCAACACGATCACGGTATAATGACGTAAGGTATCGCCTCCTCATCCGCCTCAGAATATAATCATTTCCACCTTGAAGAGGAAGATGGAAATGTCTGCAGAGCAAGGGATTATCCACCCAGAATGCAAGTAATTCATCAGTGAGTAAATTCGGTTCGATGGAGCTGATCCGTATCCTTCGCAGCCCGTCAACGCGAACAAGCGCCTTGAGTAGTTCGACGAGACTCGACCCAATCTTCGTTCCGTAGTCACCGACGTTTACTCCTGTCAGGACTACTTCCTTAAAGCCGTCTCGGACAGCAATGCTCGCCTCGTTGACGAGATCCTCCACCGAAGTGCTGCGGCTCGCCCCTCTTGCCAGGGGGATCGTGCAGAAAGCGCACGAGTAGTCGCAACCATCCTGGACCTTGAGGAAGGCCCTTGTACGGTCGTCCGAGCCCACTGAGGAGGCACCAACGAACGTATCAGAATCCTTGATCGGGGAAACAAACGTCCGGGAACACTCCGACTTCAGGAATCCGTCGCTGTAAGCAAATATGTCGAACTTTTCAGTCGTTCCAAGGACCAGGTCGACTCCTGGAATCGCTGCGATCTGGTCAGGCCTGAGCTGAGCATAGCACCCCGCCACGATCACGTACGCATTCGGGGAGCGCCTGAGGGCGCGCCGCACAATTTGCCGGCATTCCCTGTCAGCCCGCTCGGTAACGCTGCACGTATTGATGACGCAAACATCCGACGGCTCGTCGATACCGACAATCTCATAGCCCTGCCCCCGGAACTGGCGGGCAATCGTCGAAGATTCCGCGAAATTCAGCTTGCAGCCAAGCGTATGGAGGGAGACTTTTCTCATAGATATGAAAAAGAGTTGCCCGACAGATGCGGGCAACTCTTCTCAGGATGCTGCATTGGTCTTATGCGTTTGGTGATTCGCTCACACCATGATCCACCGTCAGACCGGCTGAAGTCATCATATCCTTCAGGGTCATTGGCGACAGTTTGTGGGCGCCCACATAGTCATCCACGATCTTCTGTTCCTTGCCGCGGAGGAATTCGATGACCGACAGGACGATCTTCTTGTTGTCCTTATCGAACTCGATGACCTGCAACGGCAGAACATTGTCGACGTGGAATGATTCGCTTATGTTCTTGACCGGAGTCTGTGACAACTGCGAAAGGGGCACAAACCCGTCAACACCGAGCGGAAGCTCAACGATCACGCCCTTCTCGATGATCCGGACAATCTTCCCTTCCACAGGGGTCCCGACTTTATATGTTGTCTCAAAAGCCTCCCACGGATTATCCTGGATCTGCTTATGTCCAAGGGAGATCCTGCGCTGGTCAACATCGATGCCAAGGATGACGACATCGATCTTGTCCCCTTTTTTCACGACTTCACCTGGATGGCGAATTTTCTTCGTCCACGACAAATCAGAGATGTGGACCAACCCATCCACGCCTTCTTCCAGCTCCACGAAGACGCCGAAGTTTGTCAGATTCCTGACGACTCCGGTATGCCGTGAGGCAACCGGGTATTTTTGAAGGAGCGTCAGCCACGGATCCGGCTCAAGCTGCTTCATACCGAGCGAAATCTTCTTTCCGTCCTTATCGAGGGAGAGAATGACTGCGTTGACAATCTGCCCCATCGAAACCATCTGCGATGGATGCTTGATGTGCTGAGTCCAGCTCATCTCGGAAATGTGAATAAGCCCTTCGATACCCTTTTCGATTTCCACGAATGCGCCGTAGTCTGTCAGTGAAACCACCTTGCCCTGCACCTTCGTGCCGACAGGGTATTTGAGCTCGATGTTCTCCCAGGGATGCGGCAGCAGCTGCTTCATGCCGAGGGAAATTCTCTTCTTTTCCTGATCGAAGTCCAGCACGACGACGTTGACTGTCTGATCGAGCTTGACGACTTCCGACGGATGGCTGATACGGCCCCAGGAGAGGTCCGTGATATGCACCAGTCCGTCCACGCCTCCAAGGTCAACGAAGACACCGAAGTCTGTGATCGCCTTCACGTGTCCTTCGAGAATCTGACCCTTCTCGAGGCTCTCGAGGATCGTCTTGCGCTGTCCGGCGAGTTCTTCCTCAACGAGGACCTTGTGGCTGACAACCACGTTCTCGGAAGGATGATTCACCTTCACGACGCGGAAGTCCATTTCCTTCCCGATGAACGCATCGAAATCTCTCACGGGGCGCACGTCGATCTGTGAACCGGGCAGGAATGCGTCGATGCCCAGAAGATCGACCACGATGCCGCCTTTGGTCCTGCGCATGCAGCGACCTTTGAGTACTTCGCCGGTGTCGAACGCCTTGACAACCCGCTCCCACACTCGCATGAAATCTGCCCGCTTGCGCGAGAGGATAAGCTGGCCATCCTTATTTTCGACGCTCTCAAGGAAAACTTCGACTTCCTCGCCGATTTTCAGTTCTTTGATGTTCGGGAATTCCGCCACAGGAACAGCGCCTTCGGACTTGAATCCAATGTCCACTGCAACGTAGGAATCACCGATATGGACGACGCGGCCCTTGACAATTTCCCCTTCGCTGATCGAGCTCATTGTCTTTTCGTACAGCTTCGACAGCTCCTGGAATTCAGCGTCGGAATACTCGCGTTCTTCGCGGCCCTTGCTGCCTTCTAAAACTTCAAGCATTAAACCTCCAAAAGAAAGCTTACCACTATTGCGGTAAGAAGCTCTTCCTTCGATCGCCTGTGCCAGTCATCGAAACACCGCGTGCCGGAAGAAGTAGCTTGGTTCTGATTAAGTGATTGGAATTATGACTTAGCGATGACTGTCTGTTGATTCTCTGTTTGCACGTTACGAAATCGGGTTTCAATGACGCCTTTGATTCTCTCCATCACCCACTGCGGAGTGGAGGTCGCACCCGTAATGCCGACACGTGCGACGTCTGCGAACCACGAATCCACCAATTCCGCTTCAGTTTCCACAAAATACGTTTTCGGGTTTGCTTCGCGGGCTATGTCAAACAAGACCTTTCCGTTTGAGCTCGCCCGACCCGCGACAAAGACGACAACATCGTTCGCCGATGCAAACTCGCGGATCTTCTTGTCGCGTCCCGACACCTGACCGCAGATCGTGTCTTTCGCGTGGAATTCAATCGCCTCGTCTTCGATCGAACCAACGACAAGCTCCTTGACCTTCTTTTGCAGATCCTCCTTCAGCAGATGGAACGTAGCCTTGTCCATCGTGGTCTGCGAGAAGAGAACCGTCTTCCGGTCCAGAGCAACCTTCCCCACCTCTTCAAGCGACTTGATCACGATCGCTTCGCCGTTCGTCTGTCCGACCAGCCCCAGCACCTCCGCGTGATCTTTCTTGCCGAAGATCACGATCTGATAACCATCAGTGTAGAACTTCCGTATTCTCTCCTGCACTTTCGTCACAACCGGGCAGGTCGCGTCGATGATCGTGATTCCGAGCTCTTCGGCCCGCTTGTATGTCGCTGGAGGTTCACCGTGTGCCCTGATCAGCACACGCTTTCCCTTCACGGTCTCGAGATTCGCCGCGGTCACGGTCCCGAGACCTTTGTCCGCGAGCCTTTGAATCTCCACCGGATTGTGGATTACGTCGCCGAGCGAATAAAGTTCTCCACCTTGCGACAATTCCTGCTCAGCGATGTCGATCGTTCTGACTACTCCCCAACAAAATCCTGAGGATTTGTCAATCGTCACTATCACTCGCCCCGGTCCTTCATGATCTCGTTGGCTTTGTCAACAACGAACTGCACCTGCTCCTCGATGCTCATCGCGGAGGTATCAACTTCAATCGCCCCTGCCGCTTTTCGCAACGGACTCGCCTCGCGTGTTGAGTCCAGTCGATCGCGCTCGACGATTTCCTGCTCGAGCTTCTCACGGTCTATGGCGACACCTGCCGACTCAAGCTCGACTTGCCGCCGTCTGACCCGCTCTGCTACGCGGGCCACCATGAAAATCTTCAAATCAGCGTTCGGAAGAACGACGGAACCGATGTCTCTCCCCTCGAGAACCACGCCTCCAGGTTCCGCAATCCGCCTCTGCTCCCGTACGAGAACATCTCGCACCCGCTGGTAGCTGCTGACGACACTCGCATTCTGAGTTACCTTCGACGACCGGATCTCACGTGAGACATCCCTGCCGTCGACGAAAACCCTGTTCGTGCCGTCAATCCGCTCCAACCTGATCCGCGTCCCCTCCGCCAACTTGCTGATGCGATCCGCGTCTGTGAGAGGGATATTCTCCTCGAGCACTCTCAGCGTCACAGCCCTGTACATCGCGCCGGTATCGATATGAATGTAGCCCAACCGGTCGGCGACGAGCCGAGCGGTGGTGCTTTTGCCCGATGCTGCCGGGCCGTCGATCGCTATGACTATCTTTCGCAAGTTTCTACAGATTGGATTAAAAATATACTTAATTTCGGGATGTTATTCAACCTGGGAACATGACAATTTGCCTCTGGCAGGTCTCCGTCAGCCTTCGACTTCCCTTCAAAATCCGAAGAAATTCAGCTATCTTGGGACATGCGCAAACTGACTCACGCTGAAATCTCTGACAACCGGGCAAAACTCGAGACGTTAGCATCAGTTCCAAGGCTCCCGGTGAGCGTTGTCGTCGACAACGTCCGCAGCCTCTACAACGTCGGCTCTATTTTCCGTACTTCTGACGGCGCGTTGATTGAACGCCTGATCCTCACTGGCTTCACACCCACTCCCCCGCGCAAGGAGATTGAAAAGACAGCCCTGGGATCAACGC
>DATJQB010000469.1:0-11932 GCA_035506075.1 Bacteroidota bacterium
CGGTGAGTGTGTCCCACTCATCGTTTTGACGCTGGCCCCATTCATATTGCAAGGCGAATCGTTTCTTTAGCTCCTCTTCACGTGCGTTCAGCGTAATTGCCATCGCGCGACCCCTTCACATTGTTAGCCTTGTGAGACAAAAACGAATATCTTTTTCTTACCTCTCTCGGATAGGTTCCGGTCTGTGAATGACGTGTGCAAGCCTCAGAGTTTTATTGAACGAAATGCACGAGGTAGTGGTTCTGTTCGGGGATTTCCGGACGCGATGCGTTACCCTGCTTCTCGACAGACGGCTGTTATCCGGAGTGGCGACTTGTTGCGTCAGGCTGACTATTCTGTGGAACGATCCGGGCGGGAGCCCTGGCGACAGAGGTTCGCGCTGTGCGCGTGCGAAGAGGTCCGTTGAGGAATGAGTCCGGGTCCCCAGAAGATCGGCGCCCGAATGAATGGCTCCGTTCCCTGGCAGATCCGGCAGCCGGTCGGATATGTGCGGTTGGACTCCGGCCGTCTCGGTGGACTGCAAGGTCATGGCATTCCCTCGAAAAGAAATCCACTCCCTGGTGAACCAAGATACAGATTTCCCGATTCATTGCAAACTCGTCCGGCTTGCCAGGGGGAGTTTCTCCTTGATTTTGGGACGAAAAGAGTTAGCTTTACACGCATCCAGCCAATCTGATCTCACTTCCTATCCCGAAACCCTCTATGCTCAATTATATCTGGATGTCACTTATTGCCATCGGGATTCTAGTTGCCGTGGGGAACGATATCCGCGACGAAGTACAGAATCCGTACAGGAACGGAATTCCGTTCGAGGCTTCCGTTACCTTTCAGCGCGCGCCTGGTCCGCTCCGGAATTCATGGGAGGGAGATATGACTATTCCGGCGGAAGCATTCAACGGCTTCTACGCCGGGAAATCCACATCCGCGGATGTGCACCAGCCTGTGACGATCAACGTTGTTCAGGGGGGAGCTACTTCGATTACGCTGCCCATCGTTTCCTCGAGCCCGGATCAATGGAAGGAGATGGCGAAATCGGCTGCGTCGAAAGAGAAGCTCGTTGGTGTCGTGAAATCGATGGCCATCGCTCCGGGCCAGCAATCGGCACGTGTGCAGATTGTTCTCGAGCCGATTCGTTTCGTCAAAATGAAGGCGGTGACGCAGGCGGCGCTGGACTATGCGACGACGGCGGTCACCATTGCCCTCGGTTTGATAGGTGTGATGGCGCTGTGGCTGGGAGTCATGAAAGTCGCCGAGGAGGCGGGGTTGTTGAAGATTGTCACGCGGCTGCTCACACCGGTAACTCGGAGGCTCTTCCCGGAAATCCCGACCGACCATCCGGCAATCGGCGCGATGATCATGAATATCGCAGCGAACATGCTCGGCTTGAGCAACGCCGCAACCCCTCTTGGTCTGAAGGCGATGGAGGAACTCAACAAGATCAATCCCAAGGCCGGCACCGCAACAAATTCGATGATCACCTTCCTCACAATCAACACGGGCGGCTTGATCCTGATACCTGCGACTGCGATTGCCGTTCGGGCATCAGCGGGATCCGTCAATCCGGGGATCATCATAGGCACGTCGATTTTCGGTGCGGGGTGTGCAACGGTTGCGGGGGTGGCGGCTGCCAAGATTCTTCAGAGACTGCCGAGGTACAAAAAGGATCTTGAAATCGAAGTTGGAAAGGAGGTCTCTCATGGGTGACCTCTTCCGGGCAATCATCAATATTCTGTCGATTGTTGCGATTCCGTTTCTGCTTCTTGTCTTCCTCGGGTACGGTCTCATCAAGAAGGTCCGCGTGTATGAAGTGTTTGTCGAAGGGGCGAAGGATGGTTTCACAACGGCCATCCGCATCATTCCGTATCTCGTCGCCATGCTGTGCGCGATCGGGATCTTTCGTGCGAGCGGAGCGATGGAATTGCTGACAACGCTTCTTGCTCCTCTCACGAATCTCATCGGGATGCCGCCGGAGACGCTGCCGATGGCGCTGATGCGCCCTCTCTCGGGCAGCGGATCGCTCGGGATCATGACCGAGCTTATGAAGGTGCACGGACCGGATTCCTTCATCGGCATTCTTGCATCCACGATGTACGGAAGTTCTGAGACGACGTTTTATGTGCTTGCCGTCTATTTCGGTTCTGTGCAGATCAAGAACACGCGGCACGCTGTGCCTGCCGGGTTGATTGCGGACCTCTTCGGAATGCTTGGCGCAGTTTTCATTTGCAGGATCCTGTTTGGAGCATAGATGATACGCGTCCGCTCAACCACACTCCTTACCGGGCTCAGTCTGATCCTTGCTGTAACCAGCTCGTTTGCCCAATCTACGGCGCAGCCGCCTTCCCAGTTGACCGCACTGCAGGATCAGCAGACGCTGACCGGCGGCGTGGGGATGACGATCATTGACGGGAAACCGTACTATCTTCTTCACGTTACCCCCGAGCTCGCGTTCGGCAAGATTGGAATCGGCCTCGACGTCAACCTGAGGATCAGTGAGGACGGGCAGATTCGTCATGAGGACTTCCAGGATTTCAATAGCTATCTCCAGATCATCCGCTACGTTCGGTACGGCCAAAAACATGATCCTTGGTACGCTCGCATCGGGGCGCTCGACTATTCGAGGCTGGGGCATGGATACATTATGTACATGTACCGGAACACAGCCAGCTATGACCTGCGGAAGGTTGGAGTGGAGTTCGACGCCGACCTCGGCACGTTTGGTTTTGAGTCGATGTACAGCGACGTGTCCGGAGGCGGGGTATTGGGTTTGAGAGGCTACACAAGACCTCTGCAGTTTACGGATGCTGCGTCCATACCGATCGTCGGCAAGGTCGAAACAGGCGTGACGCTCGCGACTGATCTCAACGCGTATGCGAAACGAACGTGGGGTGACTCCATCGGAACCATCAGGGCATCGCAGGGGAACGGGACCCTCTCCATCCTCGGTGTCGACATCGGTTTCCCTTTGCTGTCGCAAGAGAATGTGCACTCGACACTGTATGCCGATGTCGCCAAGATCGTCTCGTTTGGCGGCGGAGCGGCCGTGGGATTAGATCTCGAACTTCGCGGGCTCGGCCTCGTGACATTCAATGCGAAGTACGAACGACGGATTGTCGGCAATCGATTTATGCCCTCGTACTTCAATGCACTCTACGAACACGATCGGTATCAACCAGTCGATTCGACGCGTTTCGTCAGCAAAGCGCAGCTGCTCAGCACATCAACGGCGTATGACGGATATTTTGGCGAACTGCTTGTCAGCATCCTGAATACATTCAATATCGTCGGGGGATATCAGGCACCCCTCGGACGGCCGAACGGAGGCACGCTCCATCTCGAATTTGAGACATTGAAAGCGATGCCCGGCATCGTTCTCAGTGCCGGCTATGACAAACAAAACATCGGCTCCATTTTCAAACTTGACAACAATTCGCTTCTTTACGCACGGGTCGGCTATATGCCGTACCCGTATCTCGTTGTTTCAACGCTGTACCAATGGACATGGTCGGAGGTGCATGATCCTGTCACCGGGAAAGTGACCGGGTATAAATCACAGAAGAGAATTGAACCGCAGGTTGGATTTGTTGTTCACTTCTGATCGCCCGGGTAGGCTGGGTGGGGGCTTTTTAGTTGCTTTTCATAGCTTGTGTCGGTATCTTTTTTCCGCCCTAAAAGGTCTGCAGCTTCACATTCCAGGCACTGCGTATCGTTTGCTGCATTTCGTCCGCGTGGTTCACCATTTGAATATCTTGCTATGTCCTTTCTGAATAAGGTTGTCGTTACTGCGATGCCGCTGATCCCCAAGGCCATCGTGGGCCGGGTCGCGCGTCGCTACATCGCTGGAATAACACTTACCGACGGAGTCAACACAGTCAGGCGGCTCAATCAGGCCGGAATGATGACGACGATGGATCTCCTCGGCGAGGATGTCAAGGATGCCCGGGAAGCCCAGATGGTCCGGGATAATATCCTTCCGATCCTTCAAGCCATCCACAAGAACTCACTCAATTCCAACGTCTCCATTAAACCGACCCAGCTTGGTCTGAGTATCGACAAGAACATGGGTCTGCAGAACATACGGGCCATCCTCGCAGAGGCCAAAAAGCTCGGCAACTTTGTTCGTATCGACATGGAAGACGCCCAGACGACGGACAACACCATCGGCATCTACCGCACATTGCGGGGTGAAGGGTTCACAAACATGGGCGTGGTGATTCAAGCCTACCTTCACAGAAGTGAGGCCGATGTCCGTGCGCTTGTGAAGGAGGGAGCGAACTTCCGTCTCTGCAAGGGGATCTACAATGAGTCGCCGTCCATCGCGTACAAGGGTCGCCAGGAAATCCGGGACAACTACCTCAAACTTCTCCGGATCATCCTTGAGGGAGGATCGTACGTTGGCATTGCGACCCACGATGATTTCCTGCTCGATGGTGCACTGAAGATGATACAGGAACTCAAACTCGCGCCGAATCAGTACGAATTCCAGATGCTCCTCGGTGTTCGTGAGGGACGGAGGGATGAGATTGTGCGGTCAGGTCACAGGCTGCGTGTGTACGTCCCGTACGGAGAACAATGGTATGCGTATTCAACCCGCCGTCTCAAAGAAAATCCTGCGATGGCGTGGTATATCACCAAGGCAATATTCATTCGTTGATCAAGTCTTCCCCAACCCTTAAGCGAAGGAGACTGTTATGGCAGATGCGAAAGGTGGCGGCGGGGGCGAACCGGTATTCCGATCGTTCGTTCCTGTTGATACAGACATGAAGGAGTTCACCATCCGGGCGCTGATCATTGGTCTGATCATGTGCGTGATTCTCGGAGCGGCGAACGCCTACCTTGGACTGAAAGCCGGCATGACCATTGCCGCGACGTACCCGGCAGCCGTCATCGGGATGGCTGTCCTGAGGCTCTACAAAGGATCGCTGCTTGAAGAGAACTTCGCCCGAACGGTCGGGTCGATCGGCGAATCGGTTGCCGCCGGAGCAATTTTCACGATCCCCGCATTCGTCGTCCTCCAGATCTGGAAGTTTGATACCTCGAACATGCTCACGGAGTACCTCACGGCAAGTGCGCTAATGATCCTCGGGGGTATCCTCGGAATCATGTTCGTCACGATTCTTCGCAAAGTCATGGTGGAGGATCAGTCGCTCCCGTTCCCGGAATCTGTCGCAGCGAGCGAGATTCACAAAGCAGGGCAGCGGGGCACGGAAGCCGCCATGCAGCTTTTCAAAGCCATGGGTGTCGGAGCCCTCGTCAAGTTGTTTTCGCGGGCCGACATTTCCACGAAGGACGGACTCGGGGCGTTCTTTTATCAGAACAGCTTCCAGATTCCCGTCGGCAAGCTGAAAGAAAGCCTCGTGCGTCTTGGCCTGACAAAGGAATCGAACATCGTCCCGGCCGGCGGCATCACAACGTTCTCTGCTCCTGATATCACGCCCGCCTACATCGGCGTTGGTTATATCATCGGGCCGGAACTGGGCGCTCTCAACTTCGCCGGCGGCCTCCTGGCCTGGGGACTTTTTGTGCCGTTGCTTGTCTTCTTCCTCGGACCTCACATGATCGACAAGTACACCGCCGCCGATGGGACACAAAATTGGGCCCAGCTGACAGGTCACCTCTATCGTTTCATCGTCAGGCCGATCGCCGTCGGTGGAATGCTCGTCGGTGCGTGCTTCACACTCTGGAAAATGCGCAAGAATCTCATCCTTGGGATCAAGCGCGGTATCGCTGATGTGCGCAAAGCCGCCTCGTCGGAAGCCACAACGCTGCGAACAGAAAAAGATCTCTCCTTCCGCATTGTGCTTCTCGGCATCGTCGTTGTGTTTGTCCTGATGATCGCACTCTATTTCTATTTCACGCAGGTCATCGGGGGCGCGATCCTCGCTGCACTTGTCATGCTGATTACGGGATTCTTCTTTGCTGCAGTGTCAGGTAATCTCGTCGGCATGATCGGTTCGTCAAACAATCCGATCTCCGGGTTGACACTTGCCACCACGGTTGTCGCGGCCCTCACGATGGTCATCATTGGTGTTCATGGTGTCCAGGGTGTCGCTGCGGTGCTTGGCGTCGCCGCGGTCGTCTGCGTTTCTTCGGCGGTTGCAGGCGAAATGCTGCAGGATCTGAAAGTCGGTCACATCCTCGGCGGTACCCCATGGAAGATGCAGATTGGAGACATTCTTGGCGTCATCCTCGCGGGACTCGTCATGTTCTTCCCGCTGTATGTTCTTCACAATTCTGATCTCGCACAGAATCCTCTTGCAGGGGGCTTTGGAAGCAAGAACCTTCCGGCGCCGCAGGCAGGACTCATGGCAGCATTGTCGCAGGGTATTGTGGGCGGCGAAATGGCCTGGCCGCTTGTCATCGTGGGCATTGCGATGGGTCTTGTGCTGATTCTCATCAAGGTCCGGAGCCCAATGTTGTTCTCTGTCGGTATGTATCTACCACTTGGGACGACCTTCGCGATTTTCATCGGCGGTCTCATCAGGGGATTTGTTGACAAACGCGTGAAGAAGGCGGGATTCAATGATGCACAGAAAGCGCGGGTTGAGAATGCAGGCATTCTCGCAGCGTCCGGCCTTATCGCCGGAGAGGCACTCATGGGACTCTTCATCGCAGCGGTCGTCTTCATCAATGACAGGATGGGGAGACCCCCGGAGTTCTGGGCAATCGAGGCATTCAACGATGTGGCCCCATGGCTTGCGATCGCATTCCTTGCAGTCCTCGCAATCTATCTCGTGATGGTCCCGATGAAGAAGGCCGGTTCACCCGACGAACCTGCGCCTCCGACGGCAATGATGTAATGGTTGAGAGATGCACCAATCGGAGCGGAGCGGAGCCCCTGGGCCTGCTCCGCTCATTTTGTCCATAGAGGATCGACTGAGCGTGTTCGGGACAAGGCGGAAACGAAAATCTGTCAACCTGCTGGAACTTACGCCCTCTCAGCGTGTTCCGTGGGAGATGGGGGATGGGGGAAGTGTGGTGGTCCTGATCCCGAAATTTAGCCATCCTGTCATGGTTCGATGGCTCGTACCGCATTTGAAATACCCGAACGTCCGCGTCACGCTCGACACACTCGGGAGCTCCGTATGGAAGATGTGTGACGGTCGCACGACGGTTGCCGAGATGACTCAGAAGATTCAGGCAGAATCCGGGGACACGGCATCCTCGGCTCAGGAACGAGTCCATAAGTTTCTATTGATGCTCGAGAAATCGGAACTGATCAATCTCATCGCACCACCAAGTGTACAGCAACGTTGAAACCTTAAGGAGATCAACCAATGGCGAACCCAATTGAAGGATTGAAACCCGCAGGCGTGTGGAAGTACTTTGCCGAGATCAGCAAGATTCCGCGCGGCTCGAAGAATGAGAAGCAGATCGCCGCATACGTCATGCAGAAGGCCAAAGAATTCGGGCTTGAGGCGAAGCAGGACAAGTTCATGACAGTGGTCGTCCGCAAACCGGCGTCGCCGGGATTCGAAAATCGTCCGATGGTGTGCCTCCAGGGACACCTTGACATGGTCTGCGAGAAGAACAACGACAAAGTCCACGACTTCGAGAAGGACCCTATCGAACTCGTGCGCAACGGGAACATCATGATGGCAAATGGCACGACCCTCGGCGCCGACAACGGCATTGCCGTCGCAACAAACCTCGCCATCATGGAGGACAAATCGCTCCAGCACGGACCGTTGGAGTTCCTCTTCACGATCGATGAGGAAACTGGACTTACAGGGGCGACAAACCTGAAGCCGGGTTTCGTTCAGAGCAAGATCCTGATGAACCTTGACTCGGAAGAAGAAGGGGAGCTGTACGTCGGATGCTCAGGTGGCAGGAACACGACCGGAACATGGAAGATTGCCTTCGAGAACTCTCCCGGGAAATCCGTCGGTGCAATGCTCAGAGTCAAGGGATTGAAGGGAGGACATTCGGGGCTGGAGATCGACAAAGGGCGGGGTAATTCCCTGAAGATCATCACCCGTGTTCTCATGGCGCTGAGCGACCTGGGTGTGAGAATCGCGAGCCTGAACGGCGGCAACAAGAGCAACGCAATTCCCCGAGAGGCGGATGCGTGCGTCTTCATACCGTCGGCGAAGCTGAATCAGGTGAAGAAGACCGTCGCGGCCTGCCAACAGACGATCAAAGCGGAGCTCTCGACTGTCGAGCCCGATCTCGTCATTCTGCTTGAAATTCAGAAAGACCTCAAGAAAGGCAAGGTCTTCAAGAAACAGCTTCAGAGTCAGGTGCTCAAGACATTCGCCGGACTTCCGCACGGCGTCATCAAGATGAGCGCAGATATCCCGGGGCTCGTCGAGACATCGACGAACGTCGCAGTCGCCAAGACCGAGAAGAACAAGATCGAGCTCATTACAAGCCAGCGCAGTTCGGTGGCATCCGAAATTGTCGAGGTTTGCCAGATGGTCTCCTCTGTGTTTGAACTTGGCGGCGCACAGGTGACAAAACACGAGGGATATCCGGGATGGAAGCCGAATCTCGCTTCACCGATCCTGAAGGTTGCGCAATCGACGTACCAGTCACTCTTCGGCAAGGAGCCGGCAGTCAAGGCAATCCATGCCGGTCTCGAGTGCGGGATCATCGGCGAGAAGTATCCGGGAATGGACATGGTATCGTTCGGTCCAACGCTCCAGGGCGTCCACTCGCCGGATGAAAAGATTTACATCGACACGGTTGACAAATTCTGGATGTTCCTTCTCGCAATCCTGAGGAACGTCAACTGAGAAGAAGATTGAAGGATGCCGGCGGAAGGTGATCAGCGCCTTCCGCCGCGTCTCCTGTTTGAATAATCCGCCCTCCGTCGCTTACCTCCGTGAATCAACAGCTTCTGAACGTCAACCCATAACTTCTAATGAGAACCATGACAGACAACGCCCCGATTTCCAAGCCGCAACCGCCCCGCTTCGTGCGCTGGATTGTTCTTGTGTTCATCAGTCTCGCGATGTTCGGCAACTATTACATCTATGATGCAATCAGTCCGCTTGCCGACGTGCTTGTGAAGCAGCTGAACTTCACGGATTCAGATATCGGGTTGCTCCAGGGGATTTACAGCGTGCCGAACATCTTCATGGTCCTTATCGGTGGGTTTATTATTGACAGGCTCGGGACCAAGAAATCGACGTTCATCTTCGCGGTCCTTTGTCTTCTGGGCGCCGTCATCACGGCCGCCAGCGACACGCTTGCGGTGATGGCAACGGGGAGGCTTGTGTTCGGCCTCGGCGCAGAATCGTTGATCGTGGCGGTAACCACTGCGATCGCTAAATGGTTCAAAGGGAAGGAGCTCAGCTTCGCCTTTGGCATCAACCTCACGATCGCCAGGTTGGGCTCGTTCGCTGCACTCAACTCGCCGTCGTGGGCCTCAGGCTATTACGAGCACTGGCGGGGACCCCTGCTGATCACAGTGGTGTTCGGCGTCGTTTGTGTGATCGGGGCGATCATTTACTGGATTCTTGAGCAGCGGGCGGAGCAGACCTACCAAATTGGATCCGCCGGAGAAACGGACAAGGTAAAATGGAGCGACCTGCTCAATTTTGGAACCTCGTACTGGTATATCGTCGCGCTCTGCATCACCTTCTATTCCGGGATTTTTCCGTTTCAGACCTTTGCGGTCAAGTTCTTCATTGAAGCGCACGGGACGTCACGCGAGATGGGCGGATTCCTCTCCAGCATGCTCACAGCATTCGCGATGGTTGCCACGCCGCTCTTCGGACTTCTTGTCGATCGGATTGGGAAACGATCTCTCTTCATGATGTTCGGATCACTGCTCCTGATTCCTGTGTATCTCATCATGGCGTACACGCACATCTCGCTGTTTGTGCCGATGGCAATGATGGGGGTGGCGTTTTCCCTCATCCCGGCGATCATGTGGCCCTCCGTCAGCTACCTGGTCGACCAATCGAAGCTGGGGACCGCGTACGGATTGATGACGCTCATCCAGAATATCGGGCTGGCAGGATTCAATTTTCTCATCGGCTGGGCGAACGATTTCACAGGTGCCAGCGCAACGAATCCCGGAGGGTACGCGCTTGGGATGTGGATCTTCTCCTCGCTCGGATTTTTCGGGTTTCTCTTCGCCTTCCTGTTGCGCCGCAATGAACGCGGACCAAATGCTCACGGTCTGGAGACGATCAAGGCGGGGGGGAAGTGATGCGGATATGACCATTTCAAAAGAGCTCTACTCCGCTGCAATGATTGCTGTCCGCGACTGCCTGGGAACCAGGGCCGGGGAGCGCGTGCTCGTCCTCACCGACGAACCGCTCCGGACGATCGGCTACGCACTGTGGCAGGCCGCAAAGGATCTCGGGACCGAGGCGATGATCGTCGAGATGCTGCCGCGCAAAACAAACGGGGAAGAGCCTCCTGCAGAACTCGCGTCATTGATGAAAACGGTCGATGTCGTCCTCTGTCCAACCTCCAAGTCTCTCACGCATACTGATGCCCGGCGGGCAGCGAGCGCTGCAGGAGCCCGGGTTGCTACGCTCCCGGGTGTCAACGAAGAAATCATGGTCCGCTGCATGAACGCCGACTACAACGCGATTGCAGAGCGGACGTTTCGCATCTGCCGCATGATGGAGACGACGTCGGTGATCCGCGTCCAGGCGCCGGGTGGAACGGACATTACGCTTCCGATGAAGGGGCGATCAGCCCATGCGAGCTCGGGTTTGTTTCGTGAAAAAGGACTGTGGGGCAACCTCCCGACGGGAGAATCATATCTCGCACCGCGGGAAGGTGAATCACAGGGAGTCGTGGTGGTCGATGGTTCGATGGCAGGCATCGGGATGATTCGGCAGCCAATTACCATCGTCGTAAAGGACGGCTTTGCCACGGAGATACGGGGAGGTGAAGAGGCGGAGCGGCTGAAATCTCTTCTGGAACCACATGGCAAGGACGCATATACCGTCGCGGAATTTGGTATCGGTACGAACGACAAAGCGGTGCTCACAGGCTTAATCATCGAAGACGAAAAGGTGATGGGTACAATCCATGTTGCCTTCGGCGACAACAAATCGATGGGCGGATCTGTCCGGGTTGCCAGCCATCTTGACGGCCTCGTCAAAAGCCCGACGGTCTGGTTCGATCAGACGATGATCATGGATGCAGGGAAGCTTCTCATCAACGAATAAATCGAACAGAAGAAGCTGAATCCTCCGTTGCATTGCTCTTCTCAGAATCCCATACCTGCAGCCGCTGCAGCGCGTGTGCATTTCTGAATCCCACCAACGATCGCATGTTCCTCCCTGGGCAAACCGAACTGGCTGATTGAAAAGGATGACGCTTACCTGAACCGGCTGCGGGGCAGACACTGCGCATTGGCCGGCCGGGTTCTTTCACCTCTTCTCTCCTTTGCGTACATTTGATTCGCAAACCTGTCCGCCTGAGTTAACGACGATTATGACAAACGAGTATCCGATCAGTTCAACTCTTTCTATTAACGCATCCGAGGTCAAGTTCCGCACCTCGCGCAGCAGCGGTCCGGGGGGACAGAACGTCAACAAGCTTGAGACCCGCGTCGAGTTGATGTTTCATGTCCGGGACTCCCGGTCGCTTAACGATGATCAGAAGAGCCTCATTCTCCATTCCCTTCAATCACGCATTGACGCCGCCGGCGTGCTTCACGTGAGTTCTCAGAAATCGAGGAGTCAGTGGGAGAACAAACAGCAGGCCGTGGCGAAGTTTGTCCTTCTGCTGCGTCATGCTCTGAAGCCCGCCCGCAAACGGACGAAGACCCGACCGACACTGGCGTCCCGTGAACGAAGAGTTCAATTCAAGAAGAAGCAGGGAGAGAAGAAGAAACTGAGGAGGTTCAACCACAGAGATGAATAACGAAATTGGAAAGTCCTATGTGGCCTGGTGCCGATTCCGACTGATGAATCAATACTGGCCGCGTGTACAGCGGTGTGTCAATGAGCTGCCGGATGAGGAC
>DATJQB010000470.1:0-9445 GCA_035506075.1 Bacteroidota bacterium
TAAGTGCTATAGTCCAGAAAACAACTGCGGCAGCGGCGGCAATACCGATCCTCTGTAACCAATTGAGCCATCGCCAGGCCAGATCTTTCAAGAACGACACCATCGAATTGTCGATTGGTGTTATATTCCCCCGATCGTCAACCTCTGCCTCCACTGTTGATCGACACTTGCTGTTCTCATCTACTCAATACTCAATACTTGATACTCAATACTCCATACTTCCTACTTCACGTAATACTCAATCATCCGCTCGACTGCAGCCCGGCACACCGGATCGAAATCAACAAGGCTCAGCGAAAACATCCTGCAATCGATTGCGGGTCTGTACACACCTTTGGATACATAGCCGGCTCCTTCAAACGCTCCGACCTTCCCGGCGTTGGGCGAGTTCTTAAGGATCGCCTCCTCTTGCCTGACAAGCGGTTCCCGTTTCTCGTAATAATCAGGAGCAAGCCGGTTCAGCTTGCCACGTTCGGCTTCAAGGCTATCGTATGCTGCTTTTTCCCATGGCGTCGGCAAAGGAGTCCCGGGTGTCAGAAGGGCCTTCCATTTGAGGTTCGCCGGATCGTTGAGCGCTGTCAGGTTTGGCTCCCACGGTTCGATTCCCTTGGAATAAAAATCGTTGTACGAGACCTGTGACGTGTAGTACTCATCCCCGAGTCCCGCAAATGAGTGGCCGAACTCGTGGACATACATGTAGTCTGTCTGCCATTCCGTTCCCTTGACATCTGGCTTTGTATAGGTTGTGAGGTAGAGGTTGTAAATTCCCCCTCCGCCATACCGGTTGTCGTTGACGAGAATCGTGATGGCATCGTACGGAACGGCTGAGGCGATGTCGCGGATTTTCCTGTTCTCCTCCGTCAGAACGTACCGGGCGCTCCCGAACGTGTCGTATGTCGTTCCCAGGGCGTGGTCACGCCAGATGCCCTTGCCGGGATAATCGATCCCGCTCTGGTTCGACGTGACATCGATTGTCCAGACATTGAAATCCTTCCGATGTTCTTTGAATGGACTTGTCCCGAGGAGAACTTCTGCCACATGTTTCGCATCGGCATGGAATTTCTCCATCTCGGCACTCGTGTAGCCGTCGGGAAGAATCAACAGGTCGACCTTGTTCTGCGGTGAGCCGTTGTCTACAATCTTGGAAAACTTGTACGGAGGTGTGTGCGGCTCCCTGCGGACCTGAGCGGGAGCATTGGGATCGATCGTTGTCGAGAAGAACTCGTGGAACAGCATCTGCTTGTCGCGTCGTGAGATCGTCACCTGGACAGGGTTCTTCGGGAAGGGGAAGCGCACCGTCTCCTGGAATGTGCGAAACGTCCCGCTCAGCGCTTCGTCGGTCGACTGCCATTCGTTGAAATACGCCGAGAACCCTCTGCTGAAAATCGGCTGGGCAGATGCGAGATCGTACACCCTCACGATGTATTCGCCAAGGTTCAACGGATCGATCAGCTGCGTGCGCGTCCCGGGCCACTCACCTTCTTCATACACTCGATCGAGGCTGATCGTTTCCTGCCCCTTGGTACCCGTGTGAAACAAGTCCACACGCATGGTTTTGTCAGTGAAGAAGCGGGAATATTGGGCGAAAGCGACTGAGGTCGCTGCCGCCAAAAAGATCAGCGCCACGAACGTGCGTTTCATGTCGGTCTCCCGGTGGAATGTGCAGAGAAAAGAACTCGATTGTGCAACTCACACGGTGAAAGGGGGGAGTGGACGACGCAGAGAGCTCAGCGTCGATGGCCACTCCCCGTTCATCATGGTCTCTTATTTTCGCTTGATGGAAACAATGATCACCGGATCGACAGGGACGTCTTTCATTCCGTTCCTGGTTTCCGTCTTCACAGCAACGATCTTGTCGACGACATCCATTCCTTCAATCACTTTTCCGAACACGGCGTACCCCGCGCTCTGTGAATTCATGTTCAGCATCGTATTGTCGACCACATTGATGAAGAACTGCGATGTTGCGCTGTTCGGATCCATCGTCCGTGCCATCGCAATGGTGCCTCGGTCGTTCTTCACGTAGTTGTCTGCTTCATTCTTGATCGGGGGGAGAATCGTCTGGCGCTTGGAGAGATTCTTCATGAAGCCGCCTCCCTGTGCCATGAAGCCAGGAATCACACGGTGGAAAATAAGTCCGCCGTAAAACCCGCTGTCGACATACGCGAGGAAGTTCTTCACGGTGATTGGAGATTCCTTCGAATACAGCAGCACTGTAATGTTGCCCATGTTGGTCGAGATCACGACTTTCGTCGTGTCGTCTTTTGATTGTGGTGCTGCCGATGCGATGGATGTCATGGCGATCAGGATGATTGTGAGCGTGAGTAGGGCGGTGAATTTCACGTGATGCTCCTCCTAGTGTGGTATGATGGGAAGTGAGATGTGAGATGGAAATTCTGCGGACCGGAACACGCGCTGCGTCGCCGGTTGAAAATCGGCTTCCTTCGCCTTGAAAATGTTCGCGACGAATTTCTGAGGATTCCTGTCGATAATCGGGAACCAGGTGCTTTGTACCTGTACCATGATCCTGTGCCCTTTCTGGAACACGTGATCGTTGGAGTGCAAATCGATGACGTAGTCGAGCACGGCGTTCGCTTCAATAGGCTCCGGTTTCTCGAAGCTTTTTCTGAAACGGCCGCGGAACACCTCGTCGGCAATCATGAGCTGATAGCCGGCTATCTTCGGATCGCTACGGTATTCTTCGGGGAACACATCAATCAGTTTGACGATCCAATCACTGTCCGTCCCGGTCGTTGAAGCGAACAGATGAGAAACGATATCGCCGGTGACCGTGATGTCCTCGTTCAACGGCTCGGTCTCCCAGCTCAGCACGTCAGGACGCTGATGCACGAAACGTTGATCTTCAGTGAGCCATGTGTACCACCGCGAACCCGGGCCGTACGTTTCTTCAATCGGCCGGCTTCTGTAGGGAACCGGGTGAGCCGGATCGGAAACATAACTGTCGAACGCCGGGGCTTTCACATCCTTCGGAGCGTCGAATGAGAGCACTCCATCGGCGTGGAAATAGAGGTTCCTCAGAAAGATGTTCTTTGGCGGCCATTGATCGTAATGTCTCCAGACATTCGTTCCTGTTTGAAACGTCGTGGCCTCTGCAAACTTCCCGGTTCCCTTGCCTTTCAACCAGTAGGCGAACCACGGTGCCTGGATCGATGCGCGGAATGTGCGGGACGTCGACGTGTCGAAACTGATTTTGCCGAGTGTTCGTCCGTCTCCGCGTCCCCATCCGCCGTGATTCCAGGGACCCACGACGAGGAAGTTCAGGTTCTTTGTGTCCTTTGTTTCGAGCACCTCGTAGGTTTTGACAGGTCCATAGAAATCTTCCTGATCCCACCATCCCGCCACATGCATCGTGGGAACAGTGGGTGCTTCAAGCCGGTAGGGAAGAGATTGCTTCTGCCAGAACTCGTCGTAGTTCGGGTGGTTCACGAAATCATTCCAGGAGGGGAGTGCACCGTGAAAGTACTTTTCGTTCACATTCGAAAGGGGACCGAGGCGAAGGTACCAGTCGTACGTGTCGTAGACCCCGAACGGGAAAAGCGTGTCGACCTTCGACGCTTCCTCCATGAAGGCGTATTCGAATGCATAGCTGAGCCGGAACGCGCCGTTGTGGTGAAAATCATCGCCGAGATACATGTCCGCCGGCGTCGCCTGTTCCGAAACCGCCTTGAGAGCCGGATGTGGCTCAAGTGTCGCCATGACAGTCAGCCATCCGCCGTAGGAAATTCCAAGTACGCCGACACGCTGATTGTTCATCGGAATGTTCTTCAGGAGCCAGTCGATTGAATCGTACGTGTCGGTGCTTTCGTCGATGGACTTCGGGTTACTCTTGTCGCGCGAAAACCGCTGCATCTGAAACGTTCCTTCCGACTTATATCGACCACGGATATCCTGATAGACGAACAGATAACCTTCGCGGGCCATGTCTTCCAGATAAGCAAACTTGTCCGGAGCCGGCGTGTTGTCGGCCCCATACGGCGTCCTGATGATGACGAAGGGGAGCGGCTCCTTCTGCTCCTTTGGCACAAAGAGAACGGTGTGAAGATGAATCCCATCGCGCACAGGTATCATGACTTCACTGCGCACATAGGTTGATGCCATCCCGCCGCCGGATTGGGCGATGACGCCGAACGGCAGAAGGAGAACAAGTGCTGCGATTGTGGTTATGATTCTCGATGCTTGTCGCCGGCACAATGACATTGCATCCTCCGTCGAAGTTGCAGTTATCTTATCCAAAAATTGGATGCGAATCAATGCAGGGAATATCCTCGCGGGGGCGGGGATTGCCGAAACTTTCAGGCCCCGGAGGTCCCGGTGGAGGGAGAATTGAACGAAAATGTTCTCCGGAACCATAGGGCAACGTTGACGAGGGAGATGAGGACGGGCACTTCTACGAGCGGGCCAATGACTGCAGCAAACGCAACACCAGAGCTGATCCCGAAGACGGCAATAGCGACTGCGATGGCGAGCTCAAAGTTATTGCTTGCCGCTGTGAATGAAAGCGTCGCGGATTTCGCGTAGTCCGTTCCGATGCTCCTGGCGATGAAGAACGTCAGGAGGAACATGACGACGAAATACACAACGAGCGGAATCGCAATTCTGGCGACATCGAGGGGAATCTTGACGATGTATTCACCCTTCAGCGAGAACATGACGATGATTGTGAAGAGGAGAGCGATCAGGGTCATGGGGGAGATTTTGGGAATGAACCGGCTCTGATACCACTCCTTGCCCTTGAGCCGGAGAAGGATGAACCGGGTCATGATCCCGGCGACAAATGGAATACCGAGATAGACGAAGACGCTCTGGGCAATTTGGCCAACGGTGATGTCGACAGAAAATGTCTGCAGGCCGAGCCATGACGGGATGACGGTCAGAAAGACATATGCGTACACCGAGAAAAACAAGACCTGGAACACCGAGTTAAACGCCACGAGCCCGGCCGCGTACTCAGTGTCCCCTCCGGCAAGCTCGTTCCAGACAATCACCATCGCGATGCAGCGAGCGAGTCCGATAATGATCAATCCAGCCATGTACTCGGGGTACGACCGAAGGAAGATGATCGCAAGGACAAACATGAACACCGGTCCAACGAGCCAGTTCTGAACAAGTGAAAGCGCCAGCACGCGAACGTTTTTGAACACGTCCCCGAGTTCTTCGTACTTCACCTTGGCAAGCGGCGGATACATCATCAGGATGAGGCCAACCGCGATGGGGATGTTGGTCGTGCCGCTCTGAAATGAACTCCAGAATCCCACGACGCCGGGGAAACAGTAGCCGGTCAAAACGCCGACGGACATTGCGAGAAAGATCCAGAGAGTCAGAAACCTGTCGAGGGTGGAAAGTCGCCTGACAACTTGTTCCATCGTTAGTTCCGTCGCAGTTCAGTCGTGAAGAACTCTGAGAATCGATGTCTGATCTCGTCCCGCACGCGACGGAATACTGCCAGCACCTCTTCCTCGGACCCCGTCGCTTCGGCCGGATCGTCGAACCCGATGTGCAACCGGTGAGCGACCTGACCGGTGAATACGGGGCACGTCTCATTCGCATGATCGCAGACCGTGATCACATAGTCGAAAGGAAGCGCAATAAACTGGTCGACCGATTTGGGAGTGTGGCCGCTGATGTCGAGTCCGACTTCCTTCATAACAGTCACGGCGCGGGAGCTTACGCGGGCCGCTGGATTAGTGCCGGCCGAATAAACCTCCAGGCCTGGATCGAGAGACCGGAGGAACCCTTCGGCCATCTGGCTTCGGCAGGAGTTGCCGGTGCACAGAATGAGTATTCGTGGAGCTGGAGTCATCCGTGGTCGCCTTGTGATTTGCCACGGATTACGCGGAAAGGACGCGGATTTACACAGATCGTTTTATCCGTGTATATCCGTACAATCCGTGTCATCCGTGGTCAATTTCTTAAGCAGGTCTCTCTGCATAGACCGTCACGCTTGAGTACTCGTGGAGTTTGGGTCATGATCAGGCCACTTTGGGATTAGCCACGGAGTACGCGGAAAGGACGCGGATTTACACAGATCGTTTTATCCGTGTAAATCCGTACAATCCGCGTCATCCGTGGTCAATTTCTTAAGCAGGTCTCTCCGCATAGACCGTCACGCTGAAGATGCCGACATGATTCTTCTTGAACTCGCGCAATTGCTCGAGCGTCATATAGTGTATGAGGATCTCGTTCGGGATTTCAATCTTGCGTTCTTTCTGGACTGAGATGTTGACGAAGCCGGATTGCCCGATGATGCCAAGGTACTCCTCCTTCTGTACGGCGCCCGAGACGCATCCGGCGTAGAGAGCAGCTTCTTTCTTCAAATCATCAGAAATTTCTCCGCTCAGAACGATATCGGAGATGCTGAAATGCCCACCTGGCTTCAGGATGCGAAACGTCTCCGCAAACGCCTTCCTCTTGTCAGGGACCAGGTTCATCACACAATTGCTCACGACGACGTCGGCTGTGGATTCTTCGATCGGCATGTGATCGATGTCGCCAAGCCGGAACTCGACGTTTGTGACGCCAAGCTTCGCGGCGTTCGCGCGGGCTTTCTCTATCATTGCTTCAGTCATGTCGAGCCCGATGACCTTGCCGGTTTCCCCTGCGATCGATCGAGCAACGAAGCAGTCGTTTCCTGCGCCCGATCCAAGATCCACAACTGTGTCGCCGGGTTTGATGCGTGCAAATTCCGTCGGCAACCCGCAGCCCAGTGCCAGGTCCGCGTCCGGGTTGTACCCCGGCAGTTTCGTATAATCTTCTGCCATGACGGAAAAATCGACGTCGGAGCATCCGCAGGTGCTTCCGCAACACGATGATTGGTTCTGCGCTTTTGATTGCCGGGCGATCGCTCCGTATTTCTCTTTGACAACTTCCTTGATTTCTTGTTCGCTGTTCATGGTGTGCTCCGTCTTTGTCTATCGTAATAATACGATGAAATGGGACAAAAAAAATCAGCAACACTTCTTGACGTCAATGAGGAACTGAGAAAGCAGGAGCTTCGCCTCGTTCCATGACTTCTGGTCGATGCAATAGCACACGCGGGGACCTTCAATCTCTCCCTTGATCAGGCCGATCCTCTTCAGCTCTGCGAGATGTTGGGAGACCGTCGCCTGCGAGAGTGGAAGCTCCTCGACGATATCTCCGCAAACGCACGCATCCTGTCCCGCGAGAAACTCCAGGATGGCAATACGGGCCGGATGTGCCAACGCCTTCGCGAGATCGGCGATCCGGTTCTGTTTCGCTGTAAACGATTCCTTCTTCGAGAGTCCCATAATTAGTCTATCGTAATATTACGATAAATGTTTCATCGTGTCAACAGGAAAATGTCACGCAGATTGCATTGAAACAGCCGCCGGACCATCACCGATGGAGTTGGTCGTAGATCCGATCTGTGATCATCTCGTTCCATCCGTGTCATCGGCGTTCTTTAGGGTCTCACAATCTCAAAGCAAAAACAGCACATGGATCATTCAGATCAAACAAAATGGACGCAGAAGCGATTCAATTTGAAATCAATCAGTGGAGATCTCGTGCTGCCATCCGTCTCATCCGCGTTCGCTTTCAAGTGGGCTTACAAACGAAAAAGGCACCCCGTTTACACGAGGTGCCTTTCCTGAGGTGACGCTCAATCAGAATTATGTTCCCGACGAGTAGTCGTTCAGGTACTTCTGTTGCTCCGGTGTCAGTTTGTCGATCTTGATGCCCATCGTCGACAGCTTCACGGTCGCAATTTCCTGGTCCTGCGCCTGGGGGATATCGTACACCTTGTTCTCAAAGCGTTTCCCCTTCTTGTGCGTTTCCGCCAGACGGAGCTGCGACATGAACTGGTTGGCGAACGACATGTCCATCACTTCCGACGGATGACCTTCTGCCGCGGCGAGGTTGACAAGGCGTCCCTTCGCAAGCAGGTAGATGCGCCGGCCGTCCTTCATCGTGTATTCCTCGTTGTCTGCACGAACTTCACGAACGCCCTTCTTCAGCTTGTCGAGATCGACGATGTTGACTTCGCAATCATAATGACCGGTGTTGCAGACGATCGCACCGTCTCTCATCGACTTAAAGTGCCGCTCGACGATCACATCCTTCACGCCGGTTGCTGTGACGAACACATCGCCGACCTTTGCAGCCTCGTCCATTTTCATGACACGGAAGCCCTCAAGTGTTGCCTTCAGGGCAGTCGTCGGACTCACCTCGGTGATGATGACGTTCGCGCCCAGGCCTTTTGCCCGCGTCGCAACGCCGCGGCCGCAGTGTCCGAATCCCGCCACGACGAAGTTCTTGCCTGCGAGCAGAACGCTGGTTGCCCGGAGGATGCCGTCAAGCGTCGATTGACCCGTTCCGTACACGTTGTCGAAATCCCACTTGGTTTCCGCATCGTTGACCGCGATCACCGGATATTTCAGGGCGCCGTCATCCGCCATCGCACGGAGGCGATGCACACCCGTGGTTGTTTCTTCCGTTCCGCCGATGACGGTCGGGATGAGTTCCGGATGTTTGTTGTGGACAGTGAAGATCAGGTCGGCTCCGTCGTCCAGCGTCAGGTTGGGTTTGAAGCGAAGCGTCTCTTCGATACACCAGTAGAACTCCTCGACGTTCATCCCATGCCAGGCGTAGATCGAGATGCCATCTGCCGCAAGGGCTGCAGCCACGTCATCCTGCGTCGAGAGGGGATTGCAACCGCTCCAGCTGACGTCCGCTCCCGCAGCGACAAACGTCTTCACAAGGACGGCTGTTTCTTTCGTTACATGCAGGCAACCGGCAATGCGATACCCCTTCAGCGGTTTCGTTTTCCTGTATTTTTCCTGGAGCGCCATGAGCACGGGCATGCGTGATTCCGCCCATTCGATACGGAGCTTGCCGGCCTTTGCCAGCGACAGATCCTTGACCTTGTAGTGTCCTTTTTTCTCGTCCATTCTTGTTTCGGCTTTCGGGTATTGGATGTATGATTAACTAAGCTCTATGTCTCTTACTTGACAGCCTTGAGAAGCGTCTTCACGAGATCGAGTTTTTCCCAGGTGAATTCCTTTTCTGACCTGCCGAAGTGACCATACGCCGCCGTCTTCCTGTAGATGGGGCGGAGCAGGTCAAGGCGCTTGATGATCCCGCGGGGAGTCATGTCGACTTCCTTGGCGATGATCCTGGCGATCTCATGTTCGGGGATGATCCCGGTGCCGAAAGTCTGTACGTTGATCGAGATCGGTTCACGGACGCCGATCGCGTAGGCGACCTGAATCTGGCATTCAGAGGCAAATCCGGCCGCAACGATGTTCTTGGCAAGATGTCTCGCAGCATAAGCGCCGCTCCGGTCGACCTTCGTAGGATCTTTGCCCGAGAACGCTCCGCCGCCGTGCGGTGCGCGGCCACCGTAGGTGTCCACAATAATCTTCCGGCCTGTCAGACCGCTGTCCCCATGCGGGCCTCCCACTTCAAA
>DATJQB010000471.1:0-8517 GCA_035506075.1 Bacteroidota bacterium
CCATAGAACAGCTTGCGGAGCGTTCGACGTCCTTCCTGGAGGTGGCGTACCTGCTCATCCACGGCAATCTTCCGAATGCGAAACAGCTCGAAGAATGGCGCACGAGCATCCGCATGCACACCTTCGTGCACGAGAACATCAAGAAGCTCATGGAGGGCTTCCGGTACGATGCACATCCGATGGGAATGTTCATCAGCACGATCGCCGCACTCTCGACATTTTACCCGGAGGCCAAGAACATCCAGGACCCTGAATCGCGTCAGAAGCAGATCTACAGACTGATTGGAAAAGTCCCGACGATCGCGGCGTTCGCCTACAGGCACATGAAGGGAATGCCGTACGTCTACCCCAGCAACGATCTGACGTATGCCGGCAACTTCCTGAACATGATGTTCAAGATTGGCGAATCACACTATGTGATTCACCCGACCCTCGAACATGCGCTTACCGTTCTGTATATCCTCCACGCAGACCATGAACAAAACTGCAGCACCAACACCATGCGCGGCATCGGAAGTTCGTACATCGATCCATTTTCCTCGGTAGCAGGCGCAGCCGCCGCACTTTGGGGCCCCTTGCACGGTGGAGCGAATGAGGCAGTCCTTCGGATGCTCGACGAGATCGGTTCCATCGACAAAGTGCCTTCCGTGATCAAGGATGTAAAAGAAGGTAAAATGAAGCTGATGGGTTTCGGTCACAGGGTGTATAAGAACTACGATCCGCGGGCGAGAGTAATCAAGAAGCTGGCGTACGAAGTATTCGAAGTCACCGGCCGGAACAGGAAGCTGGACCTCGCCCTCGAGCTGGAACGGATTGCACTCGAAGACGAATATTTCGTCAGGCGGAAGCTGTATCCCAACGTCGATTTCTATTCGGGACTGATCTACGAAGCGATGGGATTCTCCACCGACTTCTTCCCTGTGCTCTTCGCCATTCCACGAACTGCCGGCTGGCTCGCCCACTGGCAGGAACACATCCTGGACCCGGAGCAAAAAATCGCCCGGCCGCGGCAGGTGTACCTTGGAGAGCGCGGGCGGACATGGGCACCGATCGCACAGCGATAACGTGAAACATCTGATCAACCGCGGCGGAGTTTGATCGACAACGTTCCCGAACGTGAAGCGGACTCACCTGAGTTTTTCGGTCGAGCATACGAGCGTGAAGAGAAAACCCTTTGTCCTGATTCTCTCGACCTCAGGCGGCGCCGGTCATCACCGCGCCGCAGAAGCCCTCCTCCAGGCTGCGAGAACCAGCAATCTCCCTCTCACAGCTCAGCATCACGACTGCCTCGAGTTTACTTCGCGGGCATTCCGGCATTTTTACAGTCAGTCCTACCTTTCGATGGTCAACCATCTCCCCGAATTGTGGGGGTATGTGTACGGACAATCCGAGCGAACACCGTACTCCAAGCAAGGCCTGCTCGCGCTGTTCGATCATTTCAACTACAGGCGATATCTTCAGGCGTTGGAACAATTCAAACCCGACGCAATTCTATGCACGCACTTTCTCCCCTACATTTCAATTTCAGAACGGGTGCGCCAGTCGAACATCGCGGCTCCATTTTTCGCGGCGACAACCGATTTCGACATTCATCAGTTTTGGGTAGATCCCATCGTGAGCCATTACTACGTCTTTCATGATGAATCCGCCTGGCAGCTTTCTGCCAAGGGGATACCACGCGAGCGAATCTCGGTCACCGGCATTCCGGTTGCAGCCGAATTTGGAACGAAAGCGGAGCACCGCACAGTGCGGCAGCAACTCGAAATCCCGACAAACAGGTTCACTGTGCTTCTGCTCTCCGGCGGATTCGGAGTCGGGCGGGTGAAGGTTCTCGCCCAGAGCATTACGGAAGTTCTTGCGTCTAAAATCGGGCAGCCATTCAACCTGCTCGTTGTGTGCGGCCGAAATGAATCACTCCAGAATGAGCTCAGGTCTGCCTCCTACCCGCCGAACGTCCATGTGTCGGTTTTTGGCTATGTTTCATTCATCCACGACCTCATGGATGCAGCCGACATCCTCATTTCAAAGTCCGGCGGGCTCACCTGTGCGGAGACCCTCGCCAAACAGCTCCCAATAATCATCGTCGATCCGATCCCCGGACAGGAATCTCACAACGCCACCATGATCATTGAGCGGGGTGCCGGGCTCCTGGCCCTTGATTATCACAATCTTCAGTATAAATTGAATGGGATCATCGAAGATCCGTCACGACTTCAGGACCTCCGCGAAGCATCGCGTTCACTTGCGAAGCCGCGTGCGGCGGAGGAAATCATACGGGATGTTTATGCCCGCATCGCTCACTGAGCCACGAGTCACCGTTCGGAACAACCATGAAGATCAAACTCAACGACACCACGATTAATTATACTGAGCGGGGCCTTCCGCAGGGGATACCGGTCGTCTTTATTCACGGATTCCCGTTCAACCACACGATGTGGGAACCGCAAATGAAGGCACTCCCCAACCACTTTCGCGCGATCACGTACGACATCCGCGGACACGGCGAGAGTGATGTCGGTGACGGGCAGTATACCATCGAGTTCTTCGTCGACGATTTGCTCTCACTCCTCAATCACCTTGTGATCGATCGCGTCATCCTCTGCGGGCTTTCGATGGGAGGATATATCGCGCTGCGCGCGTATGAACGATTCCCGGAGCGCATCAAGGCGCTCGTACTCTGCGATACAAAGGGAGAGGCCGATACAAACGAAGCCAAGCTCAAGCGGTCCGACGCGGTGCGTACCGTCAAGTCTGCAGGCACGGCGAAGTATGCCGATGAGTTCGCCGCCGCCGTCTTTGCCCCTCAGACGTTTCAATCGCACCCTGCCGTCGTGGAGACGGTCAAGAAGATGATCCGCTCCAACCCGCCAATCGGTATTGCGGGGGCTGCACTCGCCCTGGGCTGCAGGACCGACACAACCGGTGTCTTTGCGAAGGTAAACGTTCCGACCCTCATTCTCGTCGGCGAACAGGACAAGCTGACGCCTCCTTCTGTAGCAGAATCGATGCAGAGGCAGATCGCAGGATCGGAACTTCATATCATCCCATATGCAGCGCACATGAGCAACCTTGAAAATGCGCCGGCATTCGACACGTATCTCATCGAGTTCCTTAACAGAGTCAAAGCGTGACAACAAGCCGAGACCGGAAAGACACTCCCAGGCACGAGCTTGAAGCTCTCCAGCGAAGAGTCATCCGGTGCTCCCTTTGTCCGCGGCTCGTTGAGTGGCGCCAGCAAGTTGCCCGGGAAAAAACGAAACGATTCAGCGACCAGGTCTACTGGGGCAAACCCAATCCGGGTTTTGGCGATGTCCACGCGCAGCTACTCCTCGTCGGTCTGGCACCCGCAGCTCACGGAGGCAACAGGACCGGCAGGATGTTCACTGGCGACAGGAGCGGAGACTGGCTCTACCGCGCGCTCCACAAAGCCGGGTTCGCCAATCAGCCCAGATCGGTTTCGCGAAATGATGGGCTGAAGCTCAGGAATTGTTACATCACTGCCACGTGCCGCTGTGCCCCTCCGCTGAACAAACTGCTGCCCCAGGAGATCCTGCAGTGCCGGCCGTTCCTTCTCAAGGAGCTTCAGATTCTCCGTCGTGTGAAGGTCATCGTCGGACTGGGGAAAATCGGCTTCGACGCGGCCTTTGCCTCATTGAGACAACTCGAGATGGCGCCTCCGGGCAAAAAGCCAGCGTTTGGACACGGCGTGGAATACCGCCTCCGGGACCAGCTCTGGCTGCTCGGCTCCTTCCATCCAAGCCAGCAGAACACGTTCACCGGGCGCCTCACAGAACCTATGATTGACGCTGTCTTCGAGCGGGCCCGCGCCCTTCTCCAACCACAACCACCGCATAAAGCGCTATGACATCCAAGCCGGCAGCGATCTTTCGACAACACCGGATCTTCCTCCTCCTCAGCGTCGTGTACCTTCTCCTGGGCATTCTCCGCCTCAACGACCTGTCGCTCTACACAGACAGCACGAGGTATGTCATCTGGGGTAATTCGTTTGCACATGGAAAGGGGTTGGTCGATGACACTCAACCTGAGCCGGAGCGCTATGTGGTGAACGCTCCGCTGTTCTCAGTTGTGTTGTCTCCGGTCTTGCTTCTTTTCCCGATGTCGCTTGTCGCAGCGAAGGTCTGGACGCTTTTCATCGGTGTGTTCTTTCTTGCTGCATTCTACGCGTTTCTCGCACGCCTGTTCGGTCGATCTCTTGCACTGGTCGGTATCATCCCCCTCGTGTTCAATCCGCTTGTTGTGCTCCTTTCGACCGAGGTGTTATCGGAAACGACATTCCTCTTTGCGACGGCGGCATGTTTCCTCCTGATTGATCGAATGGAATCGGACCCGCCGGGAAGCCGGCCCAACTTCATCATGCTGCTCGTGATCACTTCATTCGTCATTGTGCTTCGAGAAGTCGCCATTGCGCTTGTCGGCGCCGTTATTCTCTGCTTCCTCTTCTCGAAGAACTACAAAAGAGCACTTCTTGTAACCTTGCTTGCCGCCCTCATCGTCGGCGGATGGATGTATCGCAATCTTGTCCTCGTGGGTGCTCCCGCTGCATCGCAGGCATCGAACGTGAACTTCATCTTCGAACATTTCCTCACGCCGCCAGGCTCTTCACTCGCGGGCGAATTTGTCCAGCGTTTCTCAACAAATCTCTCGGGTTATGCTCTTCATCTTGCGGGACTTATTTTCTTCCCCGTCCCCGACAAACTCATCGTAGAACCGTCCGGTGTGTTTCTGGCATGTTACAAAGCAATGGGCTCTCTGAAGTACATCATTCCCTTTCTCTTCGTCCCTCTTTTCCTGGCGGGACTCTGGCGGGACCTCGCCAATCGCAAGAACGCTCTGGTCAGAGCGCTCTTCGTCGCGGGCTATCTTCTCATTATCCTCCTGTATCCCGTCTTCGATATCCGATTCCTCATCCCTCTGGTTCCCCTCGACATCTTCTACGTGATCTGCGCCCTCAAGTGGCTCGATGAAAAGGTACATAGCGCTCCGGCGCGCAAAATGTTCACCGCGTGGGCCCTGGCACTGCTGGTGGCAGTTCCGAACATCATTTGTATCGCGGAGCTTGAGAGCACAAACATCCGATATGAGCGAGACCCGCTGACATTCTATGACAACCTGCAGCATTCCGGACTCAACAAGACCCTCTTCGCCAAACCCTGGCGAATTCTCGCTGATACAATCCGGCGAAGGACGCCGGAGGCCGCCACGATCGCCGGATCGCTCAAGGAGATATGCATCTTCATTGGTGACAGGAAGCTTCTGGAACTCAACGGGGCGGTCCCGGTTACCACGTTCGAGCAGCACCTGCGGTCATATGCCGCCGAGTACGTCATGGCGACGAGTTCATCGGACAAGTTCCTCTCCTACGAATTTCAAATGGGAGAATCGAGGAGATACTGGTTCGAGCACCTCAGCAACGTCGCAGGAATGCATCTCTACAAAGTCCGATCGACATTCACCGCACCAAGAGACGTCTGGCTGTCGACGAAGCGAGTGGCGGTCGACACTTCCACGAGCACCGGCCTCCTGAGGTTAGCTCGATGGGAGCTCCTGCGCGGGCAGTTTGACGCGGCAATCTCGCTCCTCCGGCAGGCGCGCCATCTCGATCAGACTCAGGTCCAGATTCAATATCAGCTGGTTATCGCGTACGCACTCGGCGGACGCATCGACGAGGCAACCAGGGAGCTTCAGGTGCTGTGTCAATACGGACAGTCCACGACGTTTCTCCCCATCGCATCAAAGATCATCGAGATCGCGTCTTCGCAACTCCGTGTGGAAGCATCGGAGAATCTCTCAGAGCGATCCACCCTCTCGGTAAACACCGCCCGTTTCTACTGGAGCCTGGGATATTACGGTCAGGCGTACAAAACGATCAAAGGGAGTCTCTCGAAAGACTCGACGTATTTTGTCGGACTCCTTTGGGGGTGGGAGTATGGGATGCAAATGGGTGATACCGCGCAGGCCCGGGCCTACTTGCGTCAGCTCAATGCCATCGATCGTTCGAATGTCGTTGTTCGCCAGTTCGGTTTGATCGGGCAATATGCCGATTCCCTGCGGCGTTGCACTTCACCGGGCGAGCGGAGCCGGCTGCGCATGGCGATCGCGGAGTCGTACAGAATTGTCGACTTGCCGGATGAATCCATTGATGAAGCGCTGCGCGCGTCAAACGAAAATCCAGACAGTGGTTCTCCCTGGCTCTTCCAGGCGCGGCTCTACGAGGAAAAAAAGATGCCATTTGCTGCCCGCGCTGCATACAAACATCTGCTCGAGGTTGATCCCGGCAGTACGGAAGCCAAATCCGCTCTGGCACTCACTTCCCAATGAGAGCCACAGCGATGCACAACGGGTCGGCAGCCGGTGCAGTGCGCCGATAATTTGCGGATCAGAGTTTCTTCGGGTATATTAAGAGCAATGAGTCTGCAATTTCAGAGAATAGTTTTTGAGTGAGGAGGAAGTCGTGAACGAGAAGACTGCAGCAGGGTTTTACGCGAAGACTGAAACGGAACCATTCAGGCGGTTCAGACGGCTGCGGATGACAGCCCCGCTTCGTTCGATGGTTCGTGAAACAGAACTTGCAGTATCGGATTTCATCTACCCTCTGTTCGTTGTCCCCGGGTCGAAGTTCAGGAAAGAAATCAAATCCATGCCGGGAGTATTCCAGCTCTCGATCGACGAGATCGTGAGGGAATGTGTGGAAGTCCATTCGCTCGGCATACCCGCCGTCATCCTGTTCGGGATTCCCGAGCACAAGGATGAAGTGGGTTCCGAGGCATATGACGAGTCCGGCATTGTTCAGCGGGCGATCCGGGCGATTAAGAAAGAGCTTCCGGACCTTGTCGTGATTACAGACGTCTGTCTGTGTGAATACACTTCACACGGCCACTGCGGCATTGTCCGCGGAGGGGAGATCGTCAATGATGAATCGATCGAGCTGCTTGCACGAGAGGCCCTGACGCACGCTCAGGCGGGTGCGGACATGGTTGCCCCCTCTGACATGTTTGACGGCCGTGTCCAGGCCATTCGCCGGATTCTTGACGAGAACAATTTCACAAATCTCCCCATCATGTCGTATGCCGCGAAATACGCCTCCGGCTTTTACGGCCCATTCAGAGAAGCGGCAGAGAGCGCCCCAAAGTTTGGCGACCGTCGCTCGCACCAGATGGATCCGGCCAATTCCGACGAAGCCCTTCGTGAAGTCGAACAGGATTTGCGCGAGGGAGCCGATCTTGTCATGGTGAAGCCCGCGCTCTCCTACCTCGACGTCATCCGGCGTGTGAAGGATACGTTCCATGTGCCGACCGCTGCATACAATGTCAGCGGTGAATACTCTGTGATCAAGGCGGCAGGGATGCAGGGATGGATAGAAGAAGAACGAGTGATGATGGAAGTGCTGACGAGCATCAAGCGGGCGGGAGCCGACCTGATCCTCACATACTTCGCCAAAGACGCGGCACGCGTGCTGCGCTCGCGGTAGATCATCAGAAGTCTTCCAATGAGGAACGTCCTAGTTACCGGCGGCACAGGTTTTCTCGGTTCAAACCTGGCCGCCGCTCTGCTTCGGGAAGGCTGCGCCGTCCGGATCCTGCGACGCCCCGGATCGAAATCCGGGGCCCTCGCCATGCTCCCGATTGAGCATTGCATCGGGGACGTGCTCGATATGGCCTCCTTGCGGAGTGCCGTGAAGGGATGTGACACAGTCTTCCACACAGCAGCGATGATCTCGTACTGGCGGCGCGAGCGATCTTTGATGGATGCAACCAACGTCCAGGGAACGAAGAATGTCGCTGCAGCGTGCGCGGAGTCGGGCGTCAGCCGGCTTATCCACACGAGCTCAACTGCCGCAGTCGGATTTCCCGAGCAGGGCGGGCTAGCCGACGAGACCACGCAGTACAATTGGGGCCCCTATGATGTCGGCTATAGAAACTCGAAACATGCGGCGGAACTGGAAATCCAGGCTTTTGTCAAAAGCGGATTGAATGCGGTGATCGTCAATCCGACGGTCATCATCGGTCCCGGGGATGTGCGATTCCGCGGCGGCCAGCTGCTGCGCGACGTACGGAAGAAGAGAATTTTCTATTATGTCGATGGCGGAATGAGCGTGACGTACGTTGACGACGTCGTCCGCGGACATCTGCTTGCAGCGAAGATTGGCAGAACCGGCGAACGGTACATCCTGAGCGGCGAGAACCTGAGTCATCGCGAAATCCTGACCACGACTGCTGAAATCGTCGGAGGTTTGAAACCTCTCTTCAGGATGCCATTCACTGCAGTATCGCTCGTCACGAAAACATCCGAAGCCATCGCAAATACGCTTGGAAGACGTCCCTGGATTTCAAGAGAGCTCCTTGCTGGAAGCCATCACAATTATCACTTCAGCTGCCGGAAAGCACAGACAGAACTTGGATATACCTTCAGGCCGTACGCACAAGCCGCAACGCAAACCTATGAGTGGTACAAAACTCACGGACTTCTTTGATCAAACAAGACATTTCACAACATCGC
>DATJQB010000472.1:0-25177 GCA_035506075.1 Bacteroidota bacterium
GAACCTGCTCGCGTTAAATGCCGCGATCGAGGCCGCCCGGGCCGGTGAACAGGGGAGAGGCTTCGCAGTTGTGGCAGACGAGGTGCGCAAGCTCGCTGAACGCACGACCAAGGCCACAAAGGAAATTGCCGCGATCATCAAGACGATCCAGCACGATACGGAGGATGCGCTCCAGTCCACCGCCGCGTCCCGTGAAGTTGTCAGCGAGGGGATGAAGAAGACGAGGGAGAGTGAGGATGCCCTGAAGGAGATCGTCGCGTTGACAAACACTGCCGTGAGCAGGGTGACGCAGATTGCCGCGGCGAGCGAGGAACAGTCGGTGTCGAGCGAGCAGATCAGCCGAAATGTCGAATCGATCTCCAAGGTGACGCAGGAAAGTGCAACCGGTACTCAGCAAATCGCCCGTGCGGCGGACGATCTCAATCGTCTCACGGAAGGGCTGCAGCAGATGCTCGAGAAGTTCAATTTGAACCAGGATCACAAACCGGTCGCAAGCCGCCAGACACTCGACGAGAAGCGTCTCAAATCAGAGTATTCCGTCGGGAAGAACGGAACGCTTGTTGCTCACGGGGCCTGAAGTTCCGGAACGGCGAACGATTCAAGAATGTCACATTCTTTACATATCACACAAGGATAGGACCATGGCAGAGAACATCCAAGACAAATCGCTGGGACACGTGGGGGGCGAGGAGCTCCTCCAGCTCGTCAGTTTCAAAATCGGTGAGGAAGAATTCGGTGTCGATATACTGAAAGTCCAGGAGATCAACCGCATGCTCGATATTACGCGCGTGCCGAACGCCCCGTCGCACATCGTGGGAGTGATCAACCTTCGAGGAAAGGTCATCCCGGTGGTCGACCTGCGGCTTCGTTTCGGTATGACGCAAAAGGAGTATGACAAGAACACGCGCATCGTGGTCATGGAGCTTGGGGGAAAGATCGTCGGCTTCGTTGTCGATGCGGTAAGCGAAGTGCTCCGCATACCAAAGAGTGTTACCGAGCCGCCTCCGTCCGTTGCTATGACCGAGAGCGCGGACTACATCACGGCAGTCGGAAAACTCGACGACCGGCTCCTGACGCTTCTGGATCTTGAAAAAGTCCTTATCAACTAACGTATTCTCGTCGCACTGTCCGTCACATCGGTAAGGGAACCATCTCCGAAGTCCGATGCTGCGGGTGCACACATGAGGTGACAGAAGGGATGATCAAACTATCCAGTATTCGGGCAAAAGTCTTTCTGCCCACGACGCTCGTCATCGCAGCTCTTGTCGCAACGGTTGTCTGGGCGGTCATACGCTGGCAGGTAGCTGAATTCGAGCGGGTCTTCAGGGATCAGGTTGCGACAATTGCAACCGCCTCCAGGTACATGATTCACAGTTCCGCTGAGGATTATGCAAAGGCACGCGGCTACACGTTCCATAGGGTGACCGAAGGCATGACCGATAAGGATCCTCAGGTCAACTCAACGCAACAGGAGGCTTTCCGCGCGTTCGCTGCCGACAAGAACCTCGAATTGTTCAGCCGACAGGTGACTCGTGAGGGTAAACCCGTGCTCTATGTGTTCGCCCCAGGGCGGAATCAGGATGAATGCATCAGCTGTCATCTCTCGATGGGGGTTGACACGTTCAAAGACAGGAACGTCGGGGACCTGGTTGGTGCGTTCGGGGTGTCGGCCTCGATGGAGCATCTGGAGTCTCAGAAGTCGATGGCTATGCTGTTCGCCTGCCTTGCCGGCGTGGCACTCATCGTCCTTGTCCTTGTGGTGATCAATTACCTGTTGGAGAAAATAATCCTCCGTCCGCTCAAGGAACTTGTGACACAAACCGAATGCGTTGCTGAAGGGAACCTCGGGAACATTGAAACTCCAGCCCTTGCAGCTAGAATGAACGCGGATGATGAGATGGGGCAGATGGGGCGCGCGTTCGCAAAGATGCTTGTCGGGCTGCGGAAGATCATCGGCGAGGTTCGTGAAGCGGCAGTGGCGGTTGCCGGCGCGAGCTCGCAGATTGGCTCGAGCGTAGAACAGATGTCCGCGGGCTCGCAGGAGCAGAGCGCTCAGGCGATCGAGGTGGCATCGGCAATTGAGGAAATGTCGAAGACGATTGTCGAGAATTCGAAAAATGCGGCGGCGACGTCGGACACCGCAAAAACCGCGCGCGATGCGGCCGTGAACGGCGGGGCCGTGGTCTCCGATACAACGGAAGAGATGAGTCGGATTGCCGAGGTCGTCCGCAAGTCCGCCGCGACGGTTCAGGCGCTTGGCAAGTCCACAGACCATATCGGCGAGATTTCTGAAGTCATTGGCGATATTGCCGATCAGACGAATCTGCTTGCACTCAACGCGGCCATCGAGGCGGCCAGGGCAGGTGAGCAGGGAAGAGGTTTTGCAGTTGTCGCGGATGAAGTGCGCAAACTGGCAGAACGCACGACGTCCGCTACGCGTGAAATCAGCCAGATGATACGGAACATTCAGTCTGAAACAACCGGCGCCGTCGAGACGATAGAAGCCGGGACATCCCAGGTCGAAGAGGGGATCACGCTTGCTACGAAGGCAGGAGAGTCGCTCCAGAGTATTGTGGGATTTTCACAGAACCTGATGGATATGGTGTCGCAGATTGCGGCCGCCAGCGAACAGCAATCGAGAACAAGTGGAGAGATCTCACGAAACGTCGAAGGAATCAGCAAGGTGGCCGGGGAAACGGCATCTGCCACGCAACTGGTGGCCGGAGCGGCGGAAGATCTGAACAGGCTCACAAAGAACCTTCAGGAACTCGTGTCAAGCTTCAGGCTTCCGTCCGAAGCACCTCGCGTGGATGCACTCGCTCGGCATGCAGCGCACGAGCCAAAGCGAGCAGTCGCATCTGCCTTTCGGCAAGAGTTGAACGTTGTCGGTCAGGAGAATTGATCTCCTCAGAGTGCTCAAACTGGGAGACTACGTTGTTCTGAGGATTCGGGAGTCCTGCAGGAAGATCCACAGCCGAGTGTCAGGCCGGTGAGTTGGAGAACATTTCATTCGGGGCGGGGTGCTTGAGACGGCACGCCGCCTTTTTTGTACAGCGTCGGGATTTGCCCGGAGGTTGAAGACGGCTGCGCTCAAGAATTCGTGGAAAATGCCGATGAACAATACGGGTACATCCATCATCAAGGCGATGGGGAGCATGTATGTGCTGAGAGAGCCAACATAGTGATTTATACGGGAGATCAATGGGAAAAATCGACATCGAGCACCTGGCGGAAGGAATGGTTCTGGAGGATCCCGTAAAGGATCTCCATGGACGTGTTCTGATGAAGGAAGGGAGTCTCATCACTGAGAAGACCATCAAGATACTCAAGATGTGGGGGGTCGTGGAGGTGACAGTGGTGAGTTCTGCCGTTGGTGGCGATGAGCCGCCTGCTGGCAGTACCGTTGATCCGGCGTTGCTGGAGCTTGCCGAGAGTGAAGCCAACGCGCTGTTCCGCCATACGAACCGGAAGACTCCGTTTGTCGACGAATTGTTTAGACTCGCGACCTTGCGCATAGCTAAGATCAGGTCAAAGGAGACTCACAATGCTGACTAGCCCTCGTGAACTGTTGCGCGGAATGGAAAAGCTCTCTTCAGTTCCGCTGGTGTACACAAGACTCAATGAGGCAATCAACAGCCCCCGGTCTTCTGTGGGGTACATGAGCACGATCATCAGTCAGGACCCGGGTCTCAGCGCCCGGCTGCTGCATATCGTGAACAGCGCGTTCTTCGGATTCCCTCGTAAAATCGACACGATTTCGAGGGCAGTCATCGTTGTCGGCACTCAGCAGCTTCGGGACCTGGCACTTGCGACATCAGTCATCCGATCGTTCAAGCGCATTCCAGAGAAGTTTGTCACGATCGAGTCGTTTTGGAAACACAGCGTCGCATGCGGAACGGCCGCGCGGACCATCGCCTCCCTTGTCGGCGAGCAGAACGTGGAGCAGTTCTTCGTTGCAGGCATCCTGCATGACGTCGGTCGCCTGATCATCTTCGAAAAAGTACCCGAAAAGGCAGAAGAAATCTTCAAGTGTATGTCGGAATCGGATCTGATGCTATTTGAAGCGGAAAAAAAGGTTCTGGGCTTCGATCATGCGGCCGTGGGGAGTTCGCTCATTCAGAACTGGAAACTGCCCCTGAGCTTGGAGCAAATTATTGGCTACCACCATGCCCCCGAGCTTGCAACACGATACGGCGTCGAAACGATGATTGTCCACCTTGCTGACGCTGTCGTGCACGCAATGCGCATTGGCAGCAGCGGAGAACAGGCCGTCCCGGCCATTAACGATGAAGCGTGGGATTCCCTCGGTTTGTCGTTGGAAGTTCTTCCGCGGTTGATTGACATGGTAGACCGGCAATCGAACGAAGTGTTCGAACGATTCCTGGCGGAATGATACATGGGTGAACAAGACCTACAAAGGAGTCCGAGCGATACCGATCTCGCGGAGCGGGTTCGCTATCTCGAGGAAACGAACCAGTGGATGCTGGAGTCCTTCGAAGAGGTCGCAGCTGTCGATGAGGTGCATGCCCGCGGAGAGCAGGACCATGCAGCCCTGTTCAGCTCGGCGGACACGCATCTCCGGAGGCTTGCAGATCTCGAAACGGTCGCGTTCTACAGAGTCTCTGAGCCGGATAACGAATTTGTCCTGGAGTACGTCGCACCTGAGACGGACCGTACGGAATTCCAGCAGAAAATGGAAGCGATCATTGAAGAAGGGGTGTTTGGCTGGGCGGTCCAACAGACGCGTGCCGTCACAATACCGTCGAAGACAAATGACCGCCTGCTGATCATCCAGAGGCTCGCGACGCGCTCGAAGATTCTCGGCGTCTTCGTAGGCGTTGTCCAGGCGCCTGAACTTTTGCCGAACGAAGTGACGTTCGACCTTATGTCGATCCTGCTGTTCAGGACCGCTGTCGGCATCGAACAGCTCGAGCTTTACAATCGCATCAGCAATCAGAACAGGATCCTGGAGCAAAAAGTCGCTGAGCGCACGAAGGAATTGTCGGAATCGCTGACCCGACAGCGAACGATTGAAGGGGAGCTTCGAAAGACGATCCTCAGGATGGAAGCGGCAATCGAGAGCAAGCTCGAGGTGGAGCGTGAACTTGTCCGCTTCAACGAGCAGCTCCTTAAGGCGAAGTCGGTTGCGGAGGAACAGGCGGCGATCCTTGAAACGAAAGCCACAGAGCTGAAAACAGCAAAAGAAGTAGCTCTCCAGGCGTCGCGCATGAAGTCAGAGTTCCTTGCCAACATGAGCCACGAGATCAGGACGCCGCTGAACGGGATCGTTGGCATGGCAGAACTGATGACAGGCACCAGGCTCGACGACGATCAGCGCAGGTATCTGGATATTATCCGGACTTCGAGTGATGTACTGCTCACACTGATCAACGACATTCTGGACTTTTCAAAGATCGAAGCAGGAAAGCTCTCGATCGAGTCCATCGATTTCGATCTCACGCGGGTCCTTGATGACACCCTTGCCCCGCTCGTGCAGCGCGGCCGGGAAAAGGGGCTTGAAGTGCGATCCTTGGTCTTTGACGGGTGTGCGGTGCCCGTCAAAGGGGATCCCACGCGTCTCCGTCAGATCCTGACGAATTTGATCGGGAACGCAATCAAGTTTACCGAACGAGGGTCTGTTACGCTGAAGGTCGAAAAAGTGGGCGAGGATGAGTCTACAACCGAGATGCTGTTTTCGGTCACCGATACTGGAATCGGCATCCCCAAAGATGTGCAATCTGCGCTGTTCCAGGCATTCACACAGGCAGACGGCTCGACAACGCGCAAATACGGCGGAACCGGGCTCGGTCTCGCAATATCGAAGCGGTTGGCAGAAATGATGCATGGAGCAATTGGAGTGCGCAGCAGCGTAGGATTGGGAAGCACGTTTTGGTTTACAGGCCGGTTCGAGAGAGGGGGGGCGGCGGGAACAGCCATTTCCCCCACAGATGATGAGCGATCGTGGCCCGGTGTTGAGGGCGGGCGCGCACGGACAACGGACGGGCGAGCGAACGTTCAGGGGCAAGATCTCTCCGGATCGGCGACAAATATCCTTGTCGCCATTGAGCGTCCAGCCGCTCGTCCAGTTCGCATCCTTGTGGCGGAAGACAACGCGATCAACCAGGAAGTGTGTGTCCGGATGCTTCAGAAGATCGGATTCGACGCGGCGGTGGTCGAAAATGGCGAAGAGGCTGTTCAGGCGCTCGAACAATCGACGTTCGACGTAGTCTTCATGGATTGCCAGATGCCGGTGATGGATGGGTATGAAGCGACCGGTCAGATACGAAAGAACGAGCACAAGAGGGGAAGGCACGCAATCATCATCGCTATGACCGCCAATGCGCTGCAGGGGGACAAGGAAAAATGCCTTGCCGCGGGAATGGACGATTACATCGCGAAACCTCTCAAGCAGGATGTCCTGCGGAACACGCTGCAGAAATGGGTGCTGACGCTGCTGCAGGCAGATGAGGGCGAACAGCGCGTCCGCTCGTCGATGGCCACGGCTTCCAGCGGTGCATCAGCGATCATCGACAAGGTGCGCTTCGACGAATTGGCGAGCATCGGTGCAAACACGCAGCCCCCACTTCTTGAACGCATTATCCGTCGCTACGTTGACGACGCTCCGCAACGGATGGACAGCATGCGGGACAGTATCAGGGAGAGGGATTTCAAATCATTGAGTTTTGCGTCACACAAACTGCGGGGCAGCAGTGCCCAGCTGGGTGTGGTTACTGTAACAAAGATTTGCCAGCAGCTTGAAATGCGCGAATTCGGCGATTCAACCGAGGAAGCAGCACGCCTCTTCGAATCGCTGGAAATTGCACTCCGGGATGCTCTCACTGAACTACAAAAACATTTGCCAGGGAATGGCTCACATGAAAATACTCATAGCTGACGACGAAGTTGTATCCCAGCTCATCCTTGCCGAACAGCTGCAGACGCTCGGCCACAATGTCTCGATCGCATCGGACGGTCGCGAAGCCTGGGAGCTGTTTCAGACAGTCCGGCCCCAGATCGTGATTACCGACTGGATTATGCCGGACATCGATGGCCTGGAACTCAGCCGGATGATTCGTGCCGAGAACAGGGAGGTCTACACGTACGTCATCTTCCTGACAATCCTGAACGGCAAAGGGAGTTATCTCGAAGCGATGGAGGCCGGGGCTGACGACTTCATCACCAAACCCTTCGATGGTGAACAGCTCTCGGCCCGCCTGCATGTCGCAGAGAGAATCCTGGGACTGCAGCGCGAGATCAAGCAACTCCAAGGCTTGCTGCCAATCTGTTCGTACTGCAAGAGGATCAGGGAGGAGGACATGTCGTGGCTTCCGATCGAAAAGTACATCACCCAGCGCACTGACGCCTTGTTCTCGCACGGCGTTTGCCCGGATTGCTACGAGAAACATCTCAAACCTGAACTGGAGGAACTTCGCCGGACCAAGGTGGACAAGGAACTGCCGGCAGGAGCAGGGCACCCGCATGGGTTGCACGATGAGTGAAAAAAAGACAAGTCATGGTGTTCGGCTACTATCAACCATTGGTCCTGTCGTACTGCTTCCGAATCTGACACTATGAAAATCCTGCTTGTTCACAGCAATCCGGAGAATCGTTCGTCCCTGGCGAAGGGCTTGGTTGAATTGAACTATGAAGTTCTGGAATGCGATTCGTGGGAGAACGCCTGGATGGCGTTTCGCGTCCATTCGCCGCGATTTGTCATCACGGAAGTAGCCCGGGATGAAGGGGCCGGATTGGAATTGTGCAGGCGGATCCGGGCAGCCAAAGATGTGAAGTACGCCTACGTCATCGTCCTCTCAGCCGAATCGAGCAAGATGAACTATCTCGACGCCATGAACGCGGGCGCGGACGATGTTGTGCCGCACCCTTTCGACCTTTCAGATATTCTGCTTCGTCTCCGGGTGGCTGAGCGATTACTTCAACTCAAAACGAAAGTCCACCAACTCGAGGGATTGTTGCCGATTTGTTCCTATTGCAAGCGAATCCGCGACGACAATGATCAATGGCAGGCTGTCGACAGGTTTGTGAACCAGCGTTCGGAGGTCGCTTTTTCCCACGGCGTGTGCCCCGATTGCTACCATGAGCATATTGAACCCCAGCTCCAAAAAATCTCAAAGCCGAACCCGGCTCCAGGCAGCTGACGGGTTGCTCCTCCCACCTCGAAATTCCGCTTAAGCTGTACGCTGCAACATTTTAAGCAGGTGTCCAATGTTAGCCACCCCCTGGCAGGTGCTCTCCAAAATGCGATGAAATCAGGCTGTACTAAGCCCTATTTGTCAGGCACGGTACTTGTCTGCAGAAGAGAGAATCCATCTGCAATTCAACGAAAACCTCAGCGATATCAACAACCTTTGAGAAAGGGGCCGGAGTGCAGGAAGTCACAGTGTTGACGGCAAAGGTTCATATCTCAGAAGACGGGATGAAGGCGTTCCTGCATCTGTGCGGTGAGCCAGGCACGTTGAATCTTACCGGCCGGGATGTTGCACAGATCCTGCAGGACCACCACGTCACGTACGGGATCCGCGAGGAGGCGAACCGGGCAGAACTGCAGATCGGATCAACTCCTGAAGGATTCCTGATCGCAGAGGGAACACCACCAACGCAGGGGCGTGATGGCTGGATTGAGTACCGCTTCAAGCCCGAGGTCCGAACAGAAGCTGAGAAGGACTCGGCGAAGGTCGATTTCCATAACCTCGGGTGGATTCACAATGTCCTGAAATCTGAGATGATCGCAGAGATTCATCCGGCAGAGCACGGTGCTCCCGGGATGACCGTGACAGGCAAACAAGTGGAGCCGAAGCCGGTAAAGCAGCCGGCGCTGAAAACTGGAAAGGGAGTCGCCTTCGACGCTGAACATCCAAACCGCGTCATTGCGGTTGAAGATGGAAACGCCGTCGTTGATGTGGATGGGACCGTTCATGTCGAGACAACCATCACGATCCACGGCAATGTAGACTATTCCACCGGAGATATCGATTTCGTCGGTTCTGTCCTCGTAACGGGGGATGTGAAGAGTGACTTTGCGGTGAAAGCCAAGAAGACCGTCGAAATCAACGGAAATGTAGAAGATGCGACGATTGAGGCGGGTGGAGACGTTGTCATTAAGAACGGGTTTATCGGAACGGGCAAGGGCGTGCTTGTGAGCGGCGGAAAAGCAACGATTCATCACATCCTCAACCAGAAAGTGACTGCTGCGACCGAAGTTGTTGTAGTACGTGAAGCGGTGTGCGCGAAGATTTCAGCCGCTACGAGGATTGTCGCTCCAACTGCTGTGTTCGTGGGATGCACACTTGAGGCAGGTAACGAAATCGAAGTGTGCAACCTGGGTAACGGTGAGGAAGGCCAGTCGAGGGCACGTGTTGGAAGACGGGGAATCATTCTCGAGCGAATCAATCAGGTGGAGAAGGAGATTGCAACATCACAAAAGCAGGCTTCGGACGTCAAAGACACGCTCTACAGGCTCGTGCGGCTTCAGCTCGACAAGGGGTCGCTCTCACCTGATCAGCAGGCGATGAATACTAAACTGCGGGCAGCACAGGTCGAACTCCAGAAGAGATTGGAACAGCTTCTCAAAAACAAAGAACAGCTCAGGCTCGAACTCGACAAGGACAGCATGGCGCGCATTATCGTCCGCGACACATTGTTTCCCAATGTATCGCTGGAAATGAACGGACTCAGGAAACTGAATCACAACGCATTGAAAGAGGTTGTGCTGACCGAACGGGGCGGCAAGATCGAAGAGAAACCTCTCGAAGAAATCTAACCTTTGCAGGATGATGAGTTAACGCATGGATGAGATCAAACAACATCTTGCCACTCTCTTGTCGGACAGCGACCCGGCGGCACGGCGCCGCGCAGCTGAAGGATTGGCGACCTGTACCGGGTTTGCCCCTGTTGCAGCTCTGGCAGCAGCATTGAGGGATGAAAACAAAGGGGTCAGGGACGCTGCACTGCGATCGTTGTCGCAGATTGGCAACAAGAACGTCGCCCGGGCCGTCGTCGAATACCTGGGTGACACGAACATTACGACGAGAAATCTCGCCGCCGAATTGCTGATGCGTCTGCGCGATCAGTCGTTGGAGGCATTGCTTCCCTCGCTCTACGATGCAAACCAGGACGTCCGGAAATTTGTAGTGGACATTCTCGGTGTCAATGGAAGCACTGATGCTGTCCCGCATCTTATTAAGCTGTTTGCAGATCCCGATGAGAACGTCGTGATCTCGGCGGTCGAAGCGCTGGGGAACATTCGCTCGGAGTCCGCCATCCCCGCGTTGACAGCTGCGTTCAATGACATTGCTTATGCGAGGGCCACAACGGCTGAGGCGATCGGCAAGATTGGCGGCACCAAAGCCACGGAGTTCTTGCTTTCCCAGATCAACACACTCATCGCTGACCCAACCTCCGATCCACTTGTCCTCTACGCATTGCTCGAGGCTATCGGTCAAATTGGCTACGACAAGGCGTTTTTCGAGCTGAGCAACCACATTTCCAGGGTGAAGGGAAAGCTCCGACGCATACTGCTCCACGCAATCATCAGGATCGGTGAGCGCTGCACCCTGACGATGGAGAATGTGGAGGTTGTCAAACAGGATCTTATTGAAGCCTTGAAGGACAAGAACGCCGCAATCCAGGTCAGCGCTGTGAAGGGATTGGCGAATGTTGAGGGGGAGGATGTCACCACCGCGCTTTTGGAAGCTGTCAATCGCTCTGAAGAATGTGACGCCGTTTTGTGTCCCATCCTGGAGTATCGCGAGGGAGCGTTCCAGGTGATGGTCAACGATCTCGAGTCAGGCAAGATCACGCCGACAAAGGAAGTGATCGGATTGATGGGGCGGTTGGTATCGAGAATCGAGTATGCCGCCATCCCGAAAGAGCTCATAGAGTCCGACGGCCGGCTTCTGCAGAGGGCGTTTGATGCTGTCAAGGGGGCCTGGAACGAGGCAACGGAAGACCTTCGGGCAGTGATTGTGGATACATTGTTCAGGCTGGACGGCGACCAGGCGATCCAGGTGTTGGATGCAATTGTCGACGAGCCGGATCCATGGTTGCGCATCCATGTGATCGAATTGCTCGCGCCGTTGACGGACAGGCGTATCCCGGAGTTTATTGGCAGGTTCATGAATGACGAAGACGAGATGGTGCGCGATGTCGCCGCATCGACCCTGGCGGGACGCGGGGAGTCTTTCAATATGCTCACAAGTGTCTGAGGCGGGCACGGCAGAGAGAGCCACACCACGCACGTATCAATGATTGAACATTAGCCCACGGAGTCAGAGTTGACTGTTCCTTCAGCGTTAGCGAATCCGATGCAGGTCACCAGCCCGGTGAAGATGTCCGATGACATGTTCCGCCAGTTCAGGGATTTCATCTATCAACAGACTGGGATCATGTTCCAGGACACGAAGAAGTACCTCCTCGAAGGCCGGCTTGCCAAGCGGTTGCAGGTGCTCAATCTCCGCGATTTCGAGTCATACCATCAGCTCGTGAAATTCGGCACCCGCAGGGCGGAAGAGATGAAGTTCCTCTACGATGCAGTGACGATCAACGAGACGTTCTTCTTCAGGAACGAGCCGCAGTTCGAGGCGTTTGAAAAGACGCTGGTGCCGCAGATTGTTGCCTCGAGGCGTTCAACAGGAAGGACCACCTTGCGCGTTTGGAGCGCTGCGAGCTCGTCGGGTGAGGAAGCTTATACGATTGCGATGTTGTACCTCGAGCGGTTGAGACCGATGTTCCCCGGGCTCGAGATCGAGATTGTCGGCACCGACATTAATTCGACGGTGCTCGATACGGCGCGGCAGGGGATTTATCGCGAGTATTCGATCCGCAACACGCCGAAGTACTATCTGCAGAAGTACTTCAAAACCGAAGACTCCCGGTACTATATCGATGAATCCGCGAAGCGGTTGACGAAGTTCCAGCATATGAACCTGTACGACCGACCGAAAATGCGCCTCATGAGCAGGTTCGATGTCATCTTCTGCGCAAACGTGTTGATTTACTTCGACACAAAGTCAAAGATCCAGGTTGTCTCGGATCTGTATGATGCACTGAATCCGGGTGGGTATCTCTTCATCGGCTATGCAGAATCATTGCATGGAATCTCCACTGCATTCAAACTGATCAATTTTCCAAAGACAGTAGCTTACAAGAAGGAGTGACGCTGGTATGAGCAAAACGGTTCTTGTGGTCGATGATTCCGCAACGGTCCGCAAGTTTGTTTCGGTATCGCTGGAGATGCAGGGATTCGACGTCACCGTTGCGTGCGATGGCATGGATGCGCTCGAGCAGCTGCCGAAGCGCAAGTTCGATCTGGTGATTACGGATCTCAACATGCCCAATATGGACGGGTTCGAGTTCATCCGGGCGCTGCGAGAAAGTACCGATTATCATGAGCTGCCCGTGATTATCCTCTCCTCGTTGTCCGATCAAACGAACAAGGAAACAGGTTCGCAGCTGGGGGTATCGTCGTATGTGGTGAAGCCGTTCAGCCTGGAAAAGATTCAGTACGAGGTCGCAAAGTACGTCAGCTGGGCGGATTAGTGACAGGGTTCGACGTCAATTCATAACTCATCGAGCAAAAGAAGAAGAGAAAGTCATGGCAGATCAAAAGTTCCTTGTTGTGGATGATTCCCTGACGATGCGCCGCATCGTCGTCAACGCGCTCAAAGCACAGGGATATGACCAGGTCATTGAAGCGGCCGACGGCAAAGACGCCATCGCGAAGCTGCTGACCGACGGGGCAGGATTCGTCATCACGGATTGGAACATGCCGGAGATGAACGGACTGGAGCTGACGAAATGGCTCCGCTCCAACGAGCAGTTCGAGAACACGCCCATCCTGATGATTACGACACGCGGAAACAAGGATGACGTCATCGAAGCGCTCAAGGCGCGCGTCAACAACTACATCGTAAAGCCATTTACCCCTCAGGGACTCAAGGAAAAAATAGACCAGATTCTGAAATCCGTGGAAACCAAACCGGCGTAGTCGCGCGGCACCAGGATCACGTCATCACCGTCACGGGAATCCAGGCATTCCCACAACTTTCAGGAGCAAATGAACATGGAGAACGGAACAGTCCACACGTTTTCAAAGCCGGCAGCATCGGTCCCGCCGGTAGACCACCGTTCAAGCATGGGCTTCGATGAGAACGACATCGGGGTCATCGAGGACTTCATCCAGCACGTACGGGGCGTCATACCTCTCCTCGAGAATGTGAAGAACTCGATCGAGGAGAGCTCGAGCAGAATCCCGAAGGCGTCGATGCAGCTCTCGAAGGTGACCGAGGCGACCGAGTCGGCGACGGTGGAGATCTTGAACGTCGTGGAAGCGGTGACGGCCCAGATCGAACAGAGCGCGAAGCAGCTGAACGATGTCAAGAGCTTTGTTCTCTCGGCATCACAGGTCCCGGGAAACGAAGAAGCAGTCAAGGCCATCGCGTCGATCGAGAAAACGCTGTCGGAAACCAAGGATAACTCGATGAATATCGCCATCGCCCTGCAGGTACAGGACATTACAAGCCAGCAAATCGCGGGGGTCTCGCATACCATTGAATCGATCAGGCAGCAGCTGTTCCACGCACTGCGGCGATTCGAAGATCCGGCGGACGAATCTGCTGCGGGTGCGGGAACCGGCGAGGCGTCAGCAGCGCAGGCAAAGCACTTCGACGGGGACGCGAATTTCACCAAGGCGCCCGATCGCCAGGATCTTGCCGACGAAATCATCAAACAGTGGAATCAGAACAAGGCTGTCTAACAGCGGCGTCGCGAAGGATACCGACTCATGAGTACACCAGACCCACAGACCGGGAGTTCATTCCCGGTGTTCGACAACGAGATGGCGGAGATCGTCGACAGCTTCATCGTCGAATCGAACGAAATTCTTGACAAGCTCGGACAAAATCTCCTGGAACTGGAGAAGACTCCGACGGATACAGAGCTCCACAATGTCATCTTCCGCGCTGTCCATACGCTGAAAGGAACGTCTTCGTTTCTTGGCTTCGAGCAGATGACGGGGCTGTCGCACAAGTTCGAAGACGTTCTCAACAAGATTCGCCGCGGCGAACTGCAGGTGACTTCCGACAAGATGGACGTCATGTTCGAAGGCTATGACCTGCTCAAGGTGCTTCTGCAGCGCATCGAGGCAAAAAACGCGGATCCTGTCGACATCGCCGATGTCGTGAAGAAACTCGAGGCGATCGCCCAGGGAAAAACCGTTGAGACCTCCCGCGTACCACAGCTCGTCGTTGAACCGGTACACGAAGTTGAGCAGCACGCCGATACACTCCAGGCGGCCGAGGAGTCTACGGACCTGACAAAACATACGGAGGATCACGCCACCAAGGCTCCGGAAGGAGCTGCAGCACAGTCGACTCAGGTGCAGCAAACGAAAACGGCCGATACGTCGATACGAGTGGACGTCTCCCGTCTCGACACCCTCATGAACCTTGTCGGTGAGCTTGTCCTTGGCAGGAATCGACTCTCCCAGATCGCACATCAGATGAGCGAGCAGGAGGAGGGAATCCCTGCTGTCCGCGAGCTGTCCGAGACAAATTCCCACATTGATTTTATCACCACGGAATTGCAGATGGCTGTCATGAAGACACGCATGCTCCCGATTGCGAAGGTCTTCAACAAATTGCCGCGACTGATCCGTGAAGTGTCGAAGGAGATGGGGAAGGAGATCGACCTCGTCCTGGTTGGTGAAGAGACGGAGTTGGACAAGACATTGATTGAGGAGTTGAACGATCCGATGGTCCATCTTCTGCGCAATGCGGCGGACCATGGAGTCGAGTCTCCCCAGGATCGGGTAGCGGCAGGGAAACCGGCACGCGGGACGGTGACCGTCAGAGCCGAGCACGAGGGAAATCACATCGTTATTTCGGTTGCTGATGACGGCAAGGGGATGGATCCGGAGAAACTGAAGCTGAAAGCGATAGAGAAAGGGCTGACCACGGAAGCGCAGGCACGTGAGATGTCCACGCAGGAGATCTTCAACTTTATTTTTGCACCGGGTTTCAGCACGGCGCAGAAGGTCACAAACGTGTCCGGCCGCGGTGTTGGCATGGACGTCGTGAAGACAAACATCCAGAAGCTCAAAGGTACGATCGATATTGAATCCGAACTCGGCAAAGGGAGCAAATTTGTTATCAAGCTTCCGCTGACGCTTGCGATCATTCAGGCCCTCCTTGTTGAAGTGAACAAGGAAGTGTTCAGCATTCCGCTCGATTCAGTGCTCGAAGTCGTCAGGGCGGGGGCGAAGGACCTCTCAACAATCAATGGGAGGGAAGTCATCCGGCTGCGTAACTCTGTGCTCCCCCTCGCACGGCTCTCCGAGATTCTCTCCGTCGGCCAGAACGGAAATGGGAATCATGAGGAGGAGATGTACGTTGTCGTCGTCGGCCTGGCCGAACAGAGGCTTGGCATCGTCGTCGATTCGCTGCTGGGTCAGAAAGAGATAGTCATCAAGAGCCTTGGTGACTACCTTGGCAGCGTGCGGGGCATCGCCGGCTCCACAATCCTCGGCGACGGTCGCGTCATTATGATTATCGACGTCGGCGAGCTCATGAAACTCTGCGCCGCAATGGCTTGAGCTGTATCTCAAACGAACAGGGATTATGACCAGGATAATAAATGCAATTGTGATCGACGATTCGGCATTCATGCGGAAATCAATTTCGATGATGCTTGAATCTGACCCGGGTATCAAGGTGGTTGCTACTGCCAGGGACGGCAAAGAGGGGATTGAGAAAATCAAGGAACTGCGTCCCGATATCGTTACGATGGATATCGAGATGCCGGTGATGGATGGACTCACGGCGCTGGGGATTATCATGAAGGAAGTCCCCCTGCCGGTGCTTATGATAAGCTCGTTGACGAGCGAAGGGGCGAAGGCAACTGTGGATGCGCTGAGTCTCGGCGCTGTTGATTTCATTCCAAAGGAACTTTCCTACGTTTCCCTCGATATTGCAAAAATCAGGGACGAGCTGATAAGCAAGGTCAAGCAGATCGTTCAAAGCCGGTCAATGATGTTTCGGCTCCAGAGAATCCGGTCGGCATCCACGCACATACAGAACCCCGGCTCGGCGCCTGTCGCACCGAGGCCCAGCAGCTCGAAGATGCCGGACCGCGAACTGAAGGCCGTTGTGCTCGGAATCTCAACCGGGGGGCCGTTTGCACTTCTTCAGACCATCCCAAAACTCCCTGAGAAGTTCCCAGTCGGCATTGCAATCGTCCAGCATATGCCGCCACGGTTCACGAAGTCGATGGCTGAGCGGCTGAATAGCCTGAGTCACATCGAGGTGAGGGAAGCCGAGGATGGCGACATGATGCAGCCCGGCGTGGCGCTCGTGGCCCCCGGGGGCATGCACATGACGTTTTCGAAATCGATGGGATCGGTCCGCGTCCGCATCACGGAAGAACCGCGCGGCACATTGTACCACCCGTCCGCAGATGTCATGATGAAGTCTGCCGCGGAGGTCTACAATGCACCGTTGCTCGGATTGATCATGACTGGCATGGGGAAAGACGGGCTTGAGGGATTGAAGGACATCAAGAAAAAAGGGGGGTTCGTCGTTGCCCAGGACGAAGCGTCCTGTGTCGTATATGGGATGCCAAAGGCTGCTGTCGATGAAGGGGTTGCGGACATTGTTCAGCCGCTCGACGAAATTCCCGGCACGCTGAGTAAGATCTTCAAGACGAACGGGCGCGCATGAGTACTTCATCCAGTAACGATAATTCATTCGTCGACCTGACATCGTACGAAACCGTCCGGACGAAAGCGCAGCGCATTAATTCGAGCATCATCAAGTCGACCTCGGTGAAGGACGCAGGCGTTGCCAGGATTGAAATCATCGACGGGGATCAGGCTTCCCCGAGAATCCAGATCCAGCGCGAAGGGGACAGGATCAAGCAGATTGAGTTCGTCTGCCCGTGCGGGAAGTCCGCGCATCTGGATTTGGAATATGACGAAGAATAATACCCACGAGTAGAATATTAGCCATCAACGATCGTCACGCTCCGCTTCAAGTCCCTCCTGAACCTCCGAAATGCGAAATCCCAGCTGATTGAGTTTGGCATCAGGATTGCAAGACTTCCTCCGGAATAGAAATTGACGGAGGGATTCAGTGGAACGCTCAACACATAACCGCATCAACTCTAAGTTTGCACTTCTCGTAGGCCTCGTTACAGCTGTTGCTGCCACTGTTGCAGTCATGGCATTCGCGAAACACGATGGGACAGTCTCGGCCGGTTTTTCAGATGATTGGGATGAGATCATTGGAATGTAATGTGACGTTTCGTCCGATGTGTGCAACCGACAGGAGGCTCGCTCATGAAAATGTTTGACGACACCAAGATCCCGTTGCTTTCCAAGGCTCTGACCGCGTATTCGATGCGTCACAAGGCCATCTCCTCGAACATCGCAAACATCGCGACTGTCGGGTACAGGAGCCAGAGTGTGAGCTTCGAAAACCAGCTTGCCGGCGCAATGAGCGGACAGCAGATTGCCGGCGCCACCACCAATCCCGATCACATCCAGATTGGCGCTGCGTCGCCGCAGGAAACGGCCCCATCGCTCGTCGAAACAGACGGAAATGGCAGCGATGTGACGGATCCGACGGCCAGCGGCATTAACGATGTCGATATCGATCGTGAGATGACAGAGCTGGCCAAGAACCAGCTTCGGTTCAAGTTTGCGTCCAGGCTTCTCAGTGAATCGTTCAAAGGGCTTCAGAAAAGCATCAGAGGGCAGCAATGAAAATTGACGATATGTTTTCGGGACTGAACATCAGCGCGAGCGGGCTTACCGCACAGCGCAAGCGCATGAATGCAATTGCATCGAATGTGGCAAATGCAGAAACAACGCGCACGGAAGACGGCGGACCGTACCGCCGCAAGATTGTCGTCCTGCACTCAAAGGTGCAGGAAACGTTTTCCAAAATGATGAAGAACGCGGGATTGCACCTTTCTGCTACTTCGGCCGCACATTTCTCAGAAGGAGATGATGAGACGGTGCAGACCGGAGCCGGCGCCCCGTCGGTCTCTGCTGCCGAATCGGTCGATAGCTCTCCCTTCCGGGAAGTGTATGATCCGAGTCACCCGGATGCTGACGAATCCGGCTACGTGAAGATGCCGAATGTCAACGTCGTGACAGAAATGGTCGATATGATCTCGGCGTCGCGGTCCTATGAAGCGAACGTAACGGCAGTCAACGCCGCGAAGACGATGGCGAAGGATTCACTGGAGATCTGATCATGAACGTTAATCCAAAGTTTTCATCCGCACAGTTTCCGTCATACACCTCAGTCGGTGCTTCGACTGTTATCAAGCATCGGCGGCAGGTGACGGGCGAATCCGATGATTCGTCGACAATCAAAAAGGCCGAGGCGGAGCAGAAGGTTGCAGCTCCTCCGGTCGAAGGAACGTCGGAGACTGTGATTTCCGATGAGGAAAAGAAGTACTTCGAAAACCTGTTCCCCGGATCTGCGAATGAGATCCGGGCCTATTCGCCGTACGGACGGAACGGGTTGAAGCAACCCGCAACACTGGGGTCGCTGATCGATTTGAAAGGATAAGAAACCATGAAGATTAGTCAAGGATTGACTTTACTTCCCACACTCGACGGAGCGAGCAAGAGCAGTATTAACAAGACTCTCAAAGAGACGAACGCATCGTTTGGCGACACGCTGAACCAAGCCATCGCCGATGTGAACGGTCTCCAGCAGGAAGCGGGAAAAGCCGTCGAGAAAATGGTAACAGGCGAGTCGACTGATCTGCACGATGTCATGATTGCAGTCGAAAAAGCCAGGACGAGCTTTGATCTTCTGATGGAGATTCGGAACAAGACGATTGACGTCTACCGGGAGATCATGCGGATGCAGGTGTAAGGAATGGCTGAGAATCGGACTCTCGTTGTTGATCAGGCTTCAAGACTGTTCAAGACTCTCACAGGGACACAAAAGGCGCTCATCGCGGTCGTCGCCGTCGCGGTCACAATCGGCATCATCGCTCTTGTCAACGTGGTGAACCGTCCGACCTATGGGATGCTCTTCAGCAACCTGGCGGAACAGGACGCTTCGAAGATTGTCGACAAGCTCAAGGAAAAATCCGTCCCCTATACGCTCGAAGACGGCGGCAAGACAATCATGGTGCCGCGTCAGCAATTGTACGAGCTCAGGCTGGCACTTGCCTCCGAAGGACTTCCGCATTCAAGCACCATCGGCTATGAGATTTTTGACCGGACAAACCTCGGCGTTTCCGACTTCGCACAGAAGATCAACTACCGCAGGGCGCTCGAAGGTGAAATATCACGCACAATCCTTCAGCTCGACGAGGTCGAGGGAGTGCGTGTCCACATCGTGACGCCTGAAAAGGCACTCTTCCGCGAAGACGAGAAGCCCCCGACAGCCTCCGTGGTTCTCAAACTGAAAAGCGGCAAGCCGCTCGCCCACGGCGTTGCACAGGGGATCGCACACCTGATCGCAAGCAGCGTCGAAGGGATGGACGCTTCGAACGTGACAATCGTCGATTCTCATGGCACGATGCTTTCCGACAATACCAAGTCAAACTCCCTCGCAGGCATGACCTCGACGCAGTATGAGATGCAGCAGAAGGTCGAAGCCTACCTGGCTCAGAAAGCGCAGACTCTTCTCGAAGGAGCACTGGGCATGGGCAACTCCATGGTCCAGATTAATGCCGAACTCGACTTCCGCCAGGTGGAGAAGACGCTGGAAGAATATGATCCTGACAAAACGGCTGTCCGGAGTGAGCAGACGTCGGAAGAGAAAAGCGTCGTTCGGGATTCTCTGCCCCCGTCGACACGCTCCAACACAGTGACGAACTATGAAGTGAACAAGTCCGTCGAACGGATTGTCGAGAACGTCGGCAACATCAAACGACTGTCTGTCGCAGCCATCATCAATCAGAAACAGCACGTTGTTGAGAAGGACGGGGCAAAGACGGTTGAGCATACACCGCGTCCACAGGAAGAAATGGATCGTCTCACAGAGCTTGTGAAAAAGGCCGTCGGCTTCAGCGCACAACGCAACGATGAGGTGTCGGTGGTGAACCTGCAATTCGATCAGAACACGGACGAGGGATTTCTCACGAAGGACTCTCCGTTTGCGAACTGGTATGACATTGGTGAGAAGGTTCTCATCATCCTCGCAATGGGGGGAGCCGTGGTGGTCATTCGCTCACTGTTGAACAGGATGCGGAACCCGTTTGAAGGCTCACGGTCTTCGCTTGGGGATCCCGCGATCGGAACATTGAGCGCCGGTTCCACGATTGCGCCGCGCGAACCAATCTATGTGCCCTCACCCGAAGAGGAGATTTCGCAGGACGCGCTGCTCCGCGCCGAACGTCGTAACCGCATCGGTGAGTACATCAAGAAGTCCCCGGACGAAGCATCCCGCCTCCTGAAGGTGTGGCTCACAGAATAACGAGTTCATTCTGAAGGATTCAGAAACCAAGATGGAAAAGAAAACCTCTCCGCAACGGTCCATTTCGAACAAGCAGAAAGCCGCGCTCTTGATGTTGTCGCTGGATGTCGAGGCAGCGACGCGGTTGATGAAAGGCCTGTCGTCGGAAGAAATTGAATTTCTTACCGTTGAAATTGCTAGCCTGAAGGGTGTCCATTCCCTCCAGATCGACAGCGTCATCGAGGAATTCCACCAGTTGATCACGGCCCAGGAGTATGTTGTCCAGGGGGGCTGGGAATTCGCACAAAAACTGCTTGAGACCTCTCTCGGACCGTCCAAAGCGCGCAGCGTCATGGACAAGGTGAAAACGCTGACCCACGTGACAGGGTTCGCGATGCTGAAGAAAGCAGATCCGAAGCAGCTCGCGAGCTTCCTGCAAAAGGAACATCCCCAGACGATCGCGTTGGTGCTTTCAAATCTCTCCGGCGATCAGACTGCCGGTGTGTTGAGCGAGTTCCCGGATGAACTGCGGAACGAAGTGGTCTTCCGCATTGCTACACTCGGGAAAGTCTCGCCGACGCTTCTGACCGAAATCGAAGACGTCCTCTCGGAGGTCGCAGAAGCTGAAATCAGCCAGAACATGAGCACGGTGGGCGGTACGAAATCCGTCGCCAACGTCCTGAACAAGATTAACAACGCGACTGCCAAAGGCATACTTGAATTCATGGAATCGAAGGACGGCAACCTGGCGAACGAGGTCAAACGCCTCATGTTCATGTTCGAGGATCTTGTGTATATCGACGACCGCGGCATCCAGCGCCTGCTCCGTGAAGTGGACAAGAAGGATCTCGCGCTGTCGATGAAGGTGGCTGACGATACGCTGAAGGAGAAGATTTTCAAGAACATGTCCGAGCGTGCACAGGAATTGCTGAAGGAAGAACTCCAGTTCATGGGTCCCGTGCGTTTGAAAGAGGTCGAGGCGGCTCAGACCAGGATCGTGATGATTATCCGCCAGCTGGAAGATTCAGGGGAGCTTGTCGTTGCAGGCCGTGGTGGCAAGGAGGAAGTCATTGTCTGAGGTCGTTAAGATGCGCTCGTCGCACTCGCGTGTCAGGGTTGTCCGGGCTGCAGTTGCACTGCCTGAGATTACGCCCGATAAGAAATCCATACCGCTGTCGTGCGACGCACCGTCAGTACAAGGCGGCGTCGACGCTGATCGCCACATGGTGACGACCCAGCAGGACGAGATCGATGCACTCTGCAGAGCGGAGTATTCACGCGGATTCACAGACGGACAGCGCGCGATCTCGCAGAAGGTGCAGGCGGATTTCGAGTCAAGCCTCCTTGCGGAACGAAACAAGATCGATGCAACCGTCGCAGCGTTGCGTGAACAATTGACGTCCCTCTACGGGACGATGGAAGGGGCCGTGGTGAAGTTTGCATTCGGCGTAGCAGAGCGGATTATCCGCCGTGAAGTCAACCTGGACCGGACGCTGATCCTGGGACAGCTTCGGGAAAGCGTTCGCAGGGTGCTCGGCGTCGAACGGCTGACCATCCGGGTTCACCCCGACGACTTGACACTCGTGCGGGAGAACAAAAGCGTCATCCAGGCAAACGGCGATGCGATCCGTGAGATTCTTGTCGAAGGGGATGATGGGTTGGAACCGGGTGATTGTGTCCTTGAAAGCGACATGGGATCCATCGATGCGAGGGTCTCGACGCAGCTGAAGCAAATTGAGAATGTCTTGTTTGAAAGCAAGGTCGTGTCATGAATCGTGTCACCGTCAATCATAGGGAACAGGCTTGATGGAAGCGGCCACGCTCTTTCAGTCGAAAGCCCACGTGCAGCGAATCGGTTTCGCCGAAAACGTCGACACGTATCTGAGTCGTTTGAGACATGTCGACCTGACGAAGGTGAACGGCCGGGTAACGCAGGTGATCGGATTGGTTGTGGAGTCCAACGGTCCGAACTCGTCGCTCGGAGAAGTGTGTGTGGTGAAGTCGAAGGGGGGACAAGACGTATGCTATGCTGAGGTTGTCGGCTTCCGTAACAACCGTGTACTCTCGATGGTCCTGGGAGATGCTACAGCCATTAGCCCGGGGAGCGAAATTGTCGCAACAGGAAGGGCCCTCTCTGTCAGCGTGGGCGGTTCGCTGCTTGGAAGAGTCATCGATGGTCTCGGTCGTCCGATAGACGGCAAAGGCCCGATCGAACCGGAAGAGATGCGCCCCATTAATAACGCGCCGCCGAATCCGCTTCAGAGAAAACGCATCTCGAGTCCTGTCTCCACCGGAATCCGTTCAATCGACTCGATTCTCACTTGCGGAAAAGGGCAGCGTGTTGGCATCTTCGCCGGCAGCGGCGTCGGAAAGAGCGTCACGCTTGGGATGATTGCCCGGAACACGAACGCCGATGTGAATGTGATCTGCCTCGTTGGTGAACGGGGTCGTGAGGTGGGAGAGTTTCTGGACAGGGAGCTCGGCGAGGAGGGTCTGAAACGGTCCGTTGTTCTCGTGGCAACAAGCGACCAGGCGGCCTTGATCAGGATCAAAGCAGTTTTTATGGCAACAACGATCGCCGAGTATTTCAGGGATAAGGGGCTCGACGTCATGTTGATGATGGATTCCGTCACGCGGTTCGCCATGGCTCAGCGGGAGGTGGGTCTCGCTATTGGCGAACCGCCGACGACGAAAGGGTACACCCCTTCGGTCTTCGCACTGCTTCCGAAAGTGCTGGAGCGGGCCGGGAATTCCACGACAGGGAGCATCACAGGACTTTATACAGTACTCGTCGAAGGCGACGATATGAACGAGCCGGTCGCGGATGCGGTCCGTTCTATTCTGGACGGCCACATTGTCCTCTCACGGCGCCTTGCATCGTCGGGTCACTATCCGGCTGTTGATGTGCTCGAAAGCGTCAGCAGGGTGATGCCCGCAGTGACGAGCGAAGAACAGCGCGATGCTGCGCATAAGGTGCTCGATATGCTTGCGACATACCGTGAGGCGGAAGATCTGATCAATATTGGGGCCTACGTGAAAGGGAGCAATCCAAAGATAGATGCAGCGATCAGGAAGATCACGCCCATCAGGACATTTTTGCGGCAGCGCTCCGACGAGCGCGCCGAGTTCAACAAGAGTATTGAATCGCTGATTGCGTTAATGCAGGAAGGCTAGCACGTATGGTCATGGTCGACCAAAGCAGGGCATTTGTCAACGTTTCAACCTCGTCGAAGTTCAGGACGGTCCTGAAGGTGAAGAAGATTCAGGAGCGGAAGGCCCAGACCGAGCTCCATCAGCTCGAGGTCAGTCACGCGAAAGAAGAGGCGGCGCTCACCGAGATCAAGGAAACACAGAAGGCGGCGTTATCGGATGCGGTGCGCAGCATGAAGATGAAAGCGACAGAAGCACAAACAAGTCGTGCATTCATCAAGCAGCTCTCAAGAGAAATCGAGGATCAGAAACAGAAGGTCGATGAAATTGAGACGCAGAAGACCGAGAAGCGGGAGGAGCTGATCGAGAGGTCGAAGTCGACAACCATTATCGAGAAGTTGGACAAGAAATTGCAGGCGGAAGAGAACAAAGAGAGCGAGCGCAAGGAGCAGCGATTGATTGATGTGCTCGCACAGCGGATCAGGTCAGAGGTGTCATGAAAACGACGGTCATTCTCATCGTGGGTTCCATCATATCATTTCTCACTCTCTTGATGGTTGCCCTGATCGTCCGGTCGTCGAAACCGGAATTGTTTGGCGGCGCTCCGGCCGGTCCCCAACAGCCGGCAGCCAACGTGGCGAAGCCTGCGGGACATGACTCAACGCATGCAGGAGGAGTTCAGGATTCCACAGCGCTGGCGGCGCAAACATCTGATTCGACTCGTCCTCATACGGACACGGTGCTCGTGGCGCAGTTGACCTCAAAGGCAAAAATGCTCGAAACGCAGGTCGATTCTCTGAAACGCCAGCTCAATGCACCCAAACCGAAAGCTGACACAACGATGCAGCAGGATTGGACATCGACTGCGAAGCTGATTGAAGCAATGAGCGCTGATGAAGCGTGCAAGATCCTCAAGGAAATGAATGACTCCGATGTCAAACAAGTGCTCGGGAAGGTTAAGAAACGGCAGGCTGGGAAAATCCTGGCAGCGCTCGATCCCTCCAGGGCCGCAAAACTTCTGAGGTGAACTTTGGCAGATCTCATGTCGGTATTGGGTGCTCCACAGAACCCTGCAGCACATACGGTGAAAGCAAGTAAAGGTGAATCCGAAGTCGCACACGGTTCAGGGGTTGCGGCGTCAGAAGTCGCGCCGAATTGCTTCAGCCCCATCCTGGAACAAATGATCGCAAGTGTTCAGGGGGGAACATCAAAGAAGGAATCGGGCGCCCAGATTGTTGAAACCGGTGCAGTGAAGGAGGGTGCGAAGAGTGCACATCGCAAGCGTTCTGGTTCGTTCATCAGCGACGAATTGACTGCGCTTGCAGGAAATGTGCAGGCGCAAACGGGACTTGTCGCTGCCAAAGGCATTGGCCTGGCAGTTGCAGTCCAGCAGCCGCTCGTCAGCGGAATTGCGGTCAAGACGACCGACGCGGAAGGCGATCCCAAGATCTCCATTGCCAAAGACCTCGGTACATCGCCTTCCTCAATTTTGAATCCACAAAAGACTGGGGGAGCCCTGGTTGAGGTCCCGGGTTCGCAGTCAACCATGGTCCAGGCTTCCCAAGCGAAGAATGAGACTTCTGTGGCAATTG
>DATJQB010000473.1:0-7974 GCA_035506075.1 Bacteroidota bacterium
TCAACCCCTTATTCCACCTTCACCTCCACAATAATCATCGGCCCGTAGCGCTTTCCAAGTCACCGACGAGGCTTTTTGCAGGTTTCGTGAGTCGTTCACATCGAATGCTCGTGCTATTATGCAAATCATTTGTCCGTTTGAGATGAGCGCACCAGGCCCGGTCGCAGAGATGCAGGTTGGCGCTTTCGGAAGGCTTTGAACTCCGCTTGTCGTGAGAGGCTCGCTCTCCGCCGGAACGATCCCACACAAGGTGTCGGCTTTTCGTGTCGAGGGTGCATAAGAAAGGGGCTTCCCCACTTACTTTTGGAAAAGCCCCGAGTTTGAATCTGCGTGCGCGGAATGTTCAGAATTTCTTATGCACGATCTTGGCGGGATCGAAACCGTTGAACCTCGTTGTGGAGGCGGTGCCGTAGGCGCCAATGTTGACCGTATAGAGCAGGTCGCCGACTTCGAGGTTCGCAGGAAGTTCTGCCGAGAGAGTGATCTTGTCGAAGCTGTCGCAGGTTGGTCCCACCACAGCGCAGATCTCTGTCGGTCCTTCCTTGAACGCGTGGAAGTTTGGAATCCAGTGATCGTACACGACGCCGGAATACGAGTGATACACACCGTCGTTGATGTGGTAGAAGATCTTTCCGCCCCTCCGCGCTTTGCCCACGATTTCGGCGACCAGGGTGGCGGCGGTTGCCGCGATGAATCGGCCCGGCTCGGCAAGGATCTCGATGTCGTCAGGGAAGAGACGCTTGAACTCGGAGTTCAACAACGTGGCGAGCTTTGCGAAGTCAGGCACCTGAGGATCGTAGGGCACGGGGAATCCTCCGCCGATGTCGAGGAGGTTGAGTCCGTAGCCTTTCTTTCTCGCATCCTGAAACAACTCTGCCGCGATGGAGAGCGCAGCCGTGTAGTTGTCGAAATTGGTGCACTGGCTCCCAACGTGGAAGCTGATGCCTTCGACTTTGAGCCCCGCATCGAACGCCTCATCGATCAGCGCTGCAGCCTCCCCCGGCTCGACGCCGAATTTTGTACTCATCTCGACCTGTGAGCCCGTGTCCGGCACCTTCACGCGGATCACCAGGCCGGCGGTATCACAATACTCCTTGAGCTTCTTGACTTCTGCAGAATTGTCGTAGGTAACGAGCGGCTTGTATTGCTTGATTTTCGCGAGCGTGTGGCGATCCTTAATCGTGTTGGAAAAAATAATCTTGTCCCAGACGAAGTACTTCTTCTGCTGCTTTTCAAAATGCTTGATGTACTGATAGACCTGCATGAACTCGTTGTACGAGGCCACATCGAAGCTTGAACCCTCCTTGAACAGAGTCTCGATGATCTGTTGCGTGGAGTTCGCCTTGACGGCATAGTAACACTGGACTCGCGGCAGGTGTTTCTTGAAGGTGCGATAGTTTGCCCGGATGACGTCATGATCGATGACACACACCGGCGTACCATGTTCTTCTGCAAGCCTGAGCAGCTCTTTCATCTCTCGTTCGTTCCTCGATGGTTGGGAGTGAAAAAAAGAACCACAAAGACACACCGGATCACGCGGCCAAGTCCGTGGAGAGGAATGGGGACGTTCTCGTTGTGACTTTGTGGTTACTATTCATGGAGTGGGATTGGTAGTCTCTCCTCAGAGCTTCTTCATCATCCCGCTGAGCTCGGTCACTTCCTTGTTGTTTTCCAGGTATGATTCGATCAGCTTCTGGCGCAGCTCGTCGCCGCGTTCGTACAGACGTTTGAGCTTCTTCGGTTTCGTCGTCTGGATGACGTACGCAGCGATGAGTGGGAATGCAACTGTGACGTCGACGTACGCAGTGACGGTCTCTTCCAGCTTTGTCGGATCGATCTTGCCCCAGCTCGCAGCCTCGCTCGGGGGCGCGCCGGAAAGTCCGCCAGTATCCGGACGTGCGTCGGTGACGTTGATGTCGTAATCCTGACCCGCCTCCGGTATCATCAGTACTTCCTGGATCTGGGGCTCCGTCTGCAGGAGGAAGTTCTTCGGGCTGCCGCCGCCGATCAGGAGAACACCCGTCTTTCCCTTCTCATATTTCTTTGCGTTCAGGATGATCGCCGTTGAATCGTTCACATCCATGCTGGGATTGATCTTCAGCTTGAACTGGTCTTTGAGTCCCTTCGCCTCCGCAAGAAGCTCCAGACCCGCAACGTTCATCCCGATCGTCGAATCACCGGGTGATGACGTAAAGACCGGAATGCCGTTTCTGTATGCTGCGGCGAGAACACTCACTTCGCCGAGCTTGTTCTTCTTCTCGAAATCGTTGACGACTTTTCCGAGGTGATGATAAAACTCTCTTGTCCCCATTTCCTTCTGGAATTCGGGACGCAGCATGATCTTCCGGAGGATCCGGTCGGTCGCCATCAACACATCCTCGTAGTCGAAAAGGATGTCATAAATTCTCGTGACGCCCTTGTCGCGCAGGTCGGCGTCGTCAACGTTGTGGGTGCCGCGGAACATCGGCATATTGAACGCAAAATGCAGGTCGTGATACATGTTTGCGCCTGTCGCTACAAACCAGTCGATGAAACCATGATTCATCAGGGGAATGATCGTCGATGGCCCAAGCCCTGCCGGGGTCAGCGCACCGGCGATGCTGACGCCGATCGTGACATCGTTCTTCGAGTACTTGTCTCTCAGCAGCTGGCATGCCGCACGAAGCCGTCCGCCGTTGTACGCATCCATGTTGTCGATGACGGAGGCAAGATCGCTCTTCTTGGAGACCGGCTTTGGGAGAACTCGTTTTCCAGACAGATAATCATTCTTCGTGTGGTGATGTTTCATCGTATGGTCCATTCTCTTTCCTTTCGTTCGAACGTGATCGTCACCCGAAGGCGCCGGTCGTGTCGGTTTTTGATATTTGATGGCCCAAAAATAGCGTGAAATGAGACGATATGCAACGGTTTTGCATTCGTGAGTCGGCGTTTCTTCATCGTCTTCGATTGCGGATCGCTGATCGACGAGATCTGACTCCCGCCTTGCCTTTCAACCCCTTCTGCAGTAGCTTACCCTGACAGCAGACATCTTTCGATCAACACCCACCTTCTTGCGGATTGTCGTGAAGCTCAACATAGCGCTCATTGGTCTTATGCTTGCTGTAACTCTCAGTGCCGCGGCCCGGCAGGAGGTACCGGAGAAGTACAAGTCTTTGTTCAATACGTACGAGTCCGGGCTCAAGCGATACAACGCCTACCTCGATCGAACCGGCACGAAAGCAAAGGACGCTGTCTGTTTTGGCGCCGAACTCCTCGCGGCAAATTCCAACCGGGGTGCAGAACTCCTGCAGCCGCGGGCGCTTAAAGGAGTGGAACTGTCTCTGCAGCGATTCTCCGAGCTTGGCATCCAGGGCGCAACGATTGCAGTCGGCTATCCTGTGCTTTCCGATGACTTGCCGGAGTCGAAGGAATATCTCGCCTTTTACAAACGCGTCGCCGCATTGGTCCGCTCAAGACACATGAAACTCTGTGTAAAAATCCACGTGCTGTTTTCCGGGACTGTCTATTCACCCCTAAAATTTGACTTCTCGTCACTTTCCGTCGAGAAGCTGACAAGAGGGAAGCGCGTGATGGCGGAGAGGATTCTCCGTGAGCTTGCTCCTGACTATCTGACGCTTGGCGGAGAACCTGACACCGAAGTGAAACTCACAGGACTCAAGGAGTTGAACGATCCCGCCGTCTACTCGAACATGGTCAAGGCCATTCTCCTGAATCTTGAGCGCGGGAACACACAAGTGGGAGTCGGTCAAGGGACGTGGATCACGCCGGACTTTGCGAGGCAGTTTGCGGCGACGGACATAGATTTCATCAACATCCACATCTACCCGTTCGGCAAGAAGTCTATCGATGTATTGAACCAGATCTGTGCAACGGCACATGCAGCGAAGAAACGACTTGTGCTCGATGAATGCTGGCTCTACAAGATCGCTCCGGGCGAGGGAATCGAGATTGCGGCGAGCGCGGCTGTCTACAGGAGGGATGCTTACGCGTTCTGGGAGCCTGTCGACCGCCTCTTTCTGGAGTCGATTGCGAAAATCGCAATCCAAAACGGGTTTGAGTACGTCTCGCCGTTCTGGAGTCATTGTTTCTTCTGCCAGATTCCCTATGGCGCTGATGACGAGGGCCTCTCTTACAAAGAGTTCAACGACAAGTACGTCTCTGCTGTATCCGGGAGTCTACAGTCCGGAACTTCCAGCAGCCTTGGCCGTTATTACTCTGAACTCATCAGACGATGCAGCTCAGCCCACTGAGTTCAACAAAACCGCAGACTTCCGATTGCTCTTCGAACCGATTCAACATCTTTTGGTATCTTCTCACATTCCCTTCTTCACAATTGCCGGGAGGAAATCATGGCAAGAAATCTCCTTTCCATTTTCACCGTTCTACTCTGTCTCGTGATGGTCACCAACGCGGCGGATAAGAAGGAATTCAAGATTCCGTACGAAAAGTATGTTCTTTCGAACGGACTCAACGTTCTCCTGCACGTCGACAAATCGAATCCCATTGCGGCAGTGTACGTTGTCTACCACGTCGGATCGGCGCGCGAGGAGAAGGGGCGCACGGGCTTCGCCCACCTGTTTGAACACCTTCGTTTCAATGAGTCCCAGGATATTCCTCAGGGGCAATGGTTCAAGAAACTCCAGACAGCCGGAGCCACAAACATCAACGGCTCGACAAACAACGACAGGACGAACTACTTCGAAGTCATTCCGAAGAGTGCTGTGGAGATGGCGCTCTGGATGGAATCGGATCGTATGGGATTCCTGCTGAGCAAGGTCACACCCCAGGCGTTCATCACGCAGCAGAACGTTGTACAGAATGAGAAGCGGCAGGGAGAGAACGCACCCTACTCGCAGACCGGGTACATCGTGGACAAGCTGCTCTACCCGGACAACCACCCGTACAACTGGCAGGTCATCGGATCGCTTGAAGATTTGTCGAACGCCACGATCCAGGATGCGATCAACTTCCACAACAAGTACTACGGGCCGAGCAACGCGACGCTTGTCGTGTCGGGCGACATCGATGTGCCTCAGGTGAAAGCGTGGATCGAACGGTACTTTGCTGAAATCCCGTCCGCGCCTCAGCCGAAGCCCCTGCCGAAGATGCCTGTGCAACTCACGGAAACCAAACGAGCGTCCTACGAAGACTATCTTGCGAATGCGCCAGCCCTGACGATGACATTCCCGACGGTGGAGCAGTACTCCAAGGATTCGTACGCGCTTTCGTTCCTTGCGCGGATTCTCTCGGGGAGCAAGAAGTCTCCGTTGTACAAAGTGCTTGTTGAAGAGAAAAAACTCGCCCCTGCAGGAACGGGTGGCGGCGGCTTCGGACGCGGTGGCGGCGGAGGAGCGGCAGTGTCTGCATTTCAGCGGAGCGGCGAAATCGCCGGGACATTCCAGATTTCCGTTCGTGCATTCCCGAACATCAAGCTCGGTGACGTCGAGAACGCCATCAAAGAAGCATTCGATAGGTTCGAGAAGGAAGGGTTTACAGAAAAGGATGTCGAGCGGCAGAAAGCCGGACTCGAATACAGATTCTATACTTCGATCCAAAGTGTGTTCGGCAAGGCGACACGCCTCGCAGACTACAACATTTTCGCAGGAACGCCCGACTACATGTCCACCGATCTCCAGAACACGATGAGTGTTACGAAGGATGATGTGTGGCGGGTATACAACAAATACATCAAGGGAAAGAACTACGTCCTGTTGAGCACCGTTCCAAGCGGCTCCGTGGATCTTGCAGCAGCGGACTCGAAGCCGTTTACGGTTCCGGAAGAATCCGTCGAGAAAGCCGGAGTGAAGAAGGATGTTGGAACGCATGATTCAACACCCATCCCCTCGAAGATCGACCGGACGAAGGAACCTGCGAAAGGACCTGATCCGGAGGTCACCGTGCCATCGATCTGGACCGGCAAGACTTCGAACGGCATCGCCGCATTCGGCATCACGCGTAACGATCTGCCGATCGTCGACTTCTCAATTATTGTCGAAGGCGGAATGCTGCTTGACGAGCCGGGAAAGGTCGGGACTGGATATCTCACCGCGCGGCTGATGAATGAAGGAACAAAGACAAAGACTCCGATCGAGCTCCGCGAAGCCATCGAAGATCTCGGTGCAACGATCAACATCAGCAGCGGCGACGAGTCCATGACGATCAGCGGCAGCTGTCTCACGAGCAAGCTGAAAGAGACGTTTGCACTCGCGAAGGAAATGATGTTCGAGCCCCGATGGGACGAGAAAGAATTCGAGCTGGCAAAAGCCCAGACCAAGGAATCGCTGAAGCGGACGGAAACGAGTCTCACCTCCATCGCTTCCAACGTGTTCGACAAGCTGATCTACGGTTCAGACAATATTCTCGCGAACCAGGTCATGGGCACCCAGGCTTCTGTCGATAAGATCACGATCAACGATCTGAAATCGTACTATGAGAAAAATTTCTCCCCTTCGTCGGCGAAGATCATGGTGGTTGGCGATATCACACAGAACGATGCAATAGCGCTGTTTAATGGATTGAAGGACTGGAAAGCGAAGGAAGTGAAAATGCCGGATGTGGCAATCACGCACGCGGCGAAGCCTGGGCTGTACTTTGTTGACGTGCCGAAAGCCAAACAGTCCGTCTTTAACGTTGGTCACGTCGGTCCCAAAGCAACCGATCCCGACTACTACAAGGCCGTTGTCATGAACTACAAGCTGGGGGGCGACTTCTCGAGCGTGTTGAACATGATTCTGCGCGAGGCAAAGTCGTTCACGTACGGTGCCCGATCGGCTTTCTCGGGCTCGGCCTATGCAGGACGTTTCCTTGCGTCAACCTCGGTGCAGACGAACTCAACGTTTGAGTCCGCACAGATCATCAAGGACGAGATCGCGAAGTATCGGAACGGAATTTCGGCCGATGACCTGAATCTCGTCAAGTCGACGCTGTTGAAGAGCAACGCGGGAAGGTTTGAGACGCTCCAGCAGCTCAGCGCAATGCTGGTGCCGGTCGTCGAGTACAACGAGCCGTTCGATTATGTGAAACGGCGTGAAGCGTTCGTGCGTAATTTCACGACGGAGCAGCAGAAGGAGCTTTCGCAGAAACTTCTGATGCCGGACAAGATGATCTACCTGATCGTCGGCGACAAGGCGACGCAGTTCGATAAACTGAAAGAGCTCGGTCTTGGTACACCGATCCTGCTCGACAAGGAAGGGAAACCTGTCGCGAACTAAGAAGTTGCTTCGTGAACAGCCTCACAGACAACGAACCCCGGCGCTCTTTGGCCGGGGTTCTTGCTTCTACGTCGACGTCGTGAATGACCGGGCTACTGCTGACCCAGGAGTCCGGCTTCAAGCTTCACTGCTGCCGGGAAGAGAATATTATTTTCCAGATGCACATGCTGGTGAAGGTCCCGCTCGAATTCCTGAAGCTCCTGATACGTCACCTTGTATGTCGTGCAGGCGTCCTCGGGGGGTGTGTAGGAATTGCTGAGTTTTCTGATATCGTATAGTTCATCCCCGGCGACCTGGTGTTCCTGCATCATCATCCGGATTGGGTTCTGCGCTGAACCAAACGGTGGGGGCTGGACAGCGCTGCCGGTTCGGGCCGAGAGAGCGAGATGCTTGATGTAAGGGAACAGCATCAACTCCTCCTTCTTCATATGCCGCGTCAGTTCCTCTGCAACGCCGGCAAACACTGCGGCGATGGTGATCACCTCTGGATGGCGCTCGCCATGGACCGATGCGACCTTTTGTGTGTGCGCGGCGAGTACGGGGATCATGCTTGCCACATAGGCGTGGTGATTTGTGATGATGTAGTCCACAAGAAACTCGGTAGGCCAGAGAAAGAACCGTGAGGTTTCAGCGGCCGAGGACGTCCGCAAATGTCCAAGCTCCTGGAAAATAACCGATGGCTCGATGCCTTTCTCTTTACACGCCTCTTCCACGCTTCGGCCCCCTCTGCAGCAAAAATCGAGAGAGTACTTTTCGAATACTG
>DATJQB010000474.1:0-8405 GCA_035506075.1 Bacteroidota bacterium
CTTCCAATCAGCGCGTTGATGAGCCTGAAGTACTGGCTCGACACGGGGATTGTGAATCAGATTCACCCGTCCGGTTTCTTCATCCTGATCGCAATCGTCGCGGTGAGCCTCCTGTTCAAGAAAGCGTTCTGCAGCTGGCTCTGTCCGATTGGAACGCTTAGCGAGTCGCTTTGGATGTTGGGGGAAAAAGTATTCGGAAGGACACTCCGTGTTCCTCGCTGGCTTGACATCCCGCTGCGTGGATTGAAATACCTTCTCCTCTCATTCTTTGCATTCGCCATCTGGAGAATGGATGTGCCAGCGATGGAAGCGTTCATCGAAAGCCCATACAACCGGATGGCCGATGTGAAGATGTATCTCTTCTTCGCAAGCATTTCATCGACAGCGCTTTGGACCATCATTATTCTTGTCGTCCTCTCAGTCGCCATCAAGAATTTCTGGTGCAGGTATCTTTGCCCCTATGGCGCGCTCCTCGGTCTCGCGAGTATTCTCAGCCCGATCAAGATCACCAGGCAGAAAGAATCGTGTATTGATTGCGAGCTCTGCACAAAAGCGTGTCCGTCAGCAATAAATGTGCACTCGGCAACCAATGTGTGGAGCGACGAATGCACAGCGTGCATGCGGTGCGTTGAGGCCTGTCCGGTGAAAAACACACTGGAACTTCGGGATCGGGTTAGCCGCAAGCCGGTTCCCTCACTTGTCTTCGGCGGGCTCATTGTCGGAGTCTTTATCGCGATCACGGGATTGGCCATGCTCTCCGGAACCTGGCAGAACAGTATTTCGCGGGAAGAATACAAATCGAGGTTTCAGGAGCTTGAAAGTTCCGCATATTCACACCCCTTCAGCGGAACGGGAGCATATGACAAGGAGCGTTCTCAGAATGGACGCTGAAGAAAAGACCATCGCCGGGTTCTATGACGATCTCGCACCGGAGTACGATGAGATGACGGGTCTGGAGAAGAGGTTCGTCCAGGAGAGGCCGTTCTTCAGGCTTCTCGTTGAACGGTTTCACATTGCGACGGCTCTCGATGCAGGGTGCGGTTCGGGTTTTCATGCACTCCTGTTGTCGGAGCTCGGCGTGGAGGTCACTGCAATCGATGCATCGAAGGAAATGATCCGATTGCTTGAAAAGCACGCGGGCGAGCGCAACATGCGCATAGACCGGATCGTCGGAACCTTTGAGAGCCTGAATACACTTGTTTCAAAGAAGTTTGACGCTGTCTTTAGCATGGGGAATTCCCTTGCTCATGTGCTGACAAACCAGGCGCTCAGCCGATCGCTGCGCAATTTCCACTCGGTTCTCAAGCCGGGAGGGATTCTGTTTGTCCAGTTGCTCAATTACGATCGCATTCTTGAACGCAGGGAACGCATTCTCGGCGAGAAGAATACTGGCATGAAGACCTTCGTGAGGTTTTATGAGTATGAGAAGGATGCGATCGTGTTCAACATCCTGACGAAATCATCTGATGCGACCTCCTCCGCTGAGCACATCCAGTCCGTGCGTCTCCATCCACTCGTGCGGGATGAACTGATCCCGCAACTCGAGTCAGTCGGGTTCAAGGAACTTTCCGTCTTTGGGAGCATCTCACTCGATGCATTCCGGAAAAAGGACTCGAAGGATCTCGTCGTGCTTGCACACAAAGTACCGACGAAAGATTGACGTTCTCGGGCGGATAGCTTCCGCTCAAGTTGTCCCTCCGAATCTTCTCGATGTCATTGATCGTCGCAACCCCAGTGAACTCTCAGCGGTGAACATACTGAATCGGCGATCTGGATTCCCAGAAGTGAGAACCACATGTAAGATGAGGCTCGAGTCTTGTCGAGTCCAGAACATGGTCAAATCTTCGGGAAATTCCGTGAAATTTTGGACAATTCTGCTGACTTTCTCTTGTCCAAAAGCGGCGACCTGAATTGACACGGCATGAAGGTTGTTTGCTATGGCTGAGGTGAGAAATTGTTTCGTGCGTAACGGACTTTTTCGAGATCAAGGGAAGTGAGGGGGGGCTAAAGACACGATTCATCGGTCGCCCCGACAGTGGATGAGTGAGCTTGAACAAAGGTGCGATTGCCGGTGGAGGATCCTTCGGTTTTTTTACTCCCAAATTGTTGGAGACTATCGCAGGCGACATGAGGGCCGTAGAAAGCGGCAGGGTCGACAATCTTCTTGCTCACCAGCGTGTATCGGAGTACCTTGAAGTGGTTCCAAGCCCTCCTCATCGATGGAATGGTTCGAAAGCGTTTCTTGTTGTAGGAGGGAGAGACAAGGCTGAACATTTGATTGATCAATCCTGAGAAACAGATTCAACGCACATCGTGTTGTTGTGCTAAGTGCTTGCAGCGATGCTCCGTGGTGTGCGAACAGGTTGCACCGGGTCGTCCATAGAATGGTTTAGAGAATTCAGAAGAGAGCGACAAATTTGGTATTGAACTCATAGAGCGTGAAGGAGGAAGGCGGGCGTGAACACGAAGAAATCAATGAACGACAGTTTTCTGAGTATCGACATAGATTTGTTGAAGCGATTTGACAGGCCCGGCCCAAGGTACACAAGCTACCCGACGGCCCCGATATTTTCGGCGGAGTACACCGACCAGGATTTTCAGAACGATCTGGTTGCAAACAATGGAGACAACAAGGCACCGATGTCATTGTATCTCCACGTTCCCTTCTGTGATACTCTCTGCTATTTTTGCGGCTGCACGATGCTCGTCACCCGCAATCGGGACTACATCCAGCAGTACGTTGATACAATGAAGCTCGAAATCGGCAGAGTCGCCAAGCTGGCGAACAAATCGCGAAAGGTGACGCAAGTGGCTTGGGGAGGTGGGACGCCGTCATATCTGACTCCTGAGCAGATCACCGATCTCTCCGGCTTCCTGCATGAAAAATTTGATTTCGCGGACGATGCGGAGATGAGTGTCGAGATCGATCCGCGTGACCTCACGCTGGAACACATCAAGGCCTTCCGGAAGGGGGGAGTCAACAGAGTATCCCTCGGAGTTCAGGATTTCAACGAAGAGGTTCAGGTCGCTGTCAACAGGATACAACCCGAGAGTATCACTGTTGATGCGATTGACTGGTCACGCTCTGTTGGCATTGAGAGCATTAATATTGATTTGATCTACGGACTTCCGTTCCAGACGCTGGACTCGTTCCACCAGACACTCGACAAGGTCATCACACTTGCCCCCAACAGGATCGCAGTGTTCAACTTTGCGTTTGTGCCCTGGATGAAGGCTCACCAGAAACTGATTCACCAGGAGGACCTTCCATCGCCGGAAGCAAAGCTGTTGTTGCTGAAGGACACAATTGAGACTTTGACACGGGCGGGTTACGAGTACATCGGAATGGATCATTTTGCCAGGCCGGATGATGAACTGGCGGTTGCTCGGCGCGAGAAGACTCTTCACAGAAACTTTCAGGGCTATTCGACACGCGCCGGAGCTGATCTGTTTGGATTTGGTATGTCCGCCATTTCGCATTTCGGAGATGTGTACGCACAGAATGCGAAGACTGTGCCCCAGTACTCTGAGGCTGTAACGAAAGGAAAATTTCCGACGCATGTCGGTTACAAGATGACACGGGATGACGTCATCAGGAAGTATGTCATCATGCGGTTGATGTGCGACCTCGAGGTGGTCAAATCGGATGTCGAGGAGTGGTTCGATATTTCATTCGATGAGTATTTTGACCGATCACTCGGAGAGTTGGACGAATTCATCCGTTTGGGATTGGTGAAGAACTCGTTGGAGCGGGTGGTGATTGAGGGGACAGGAAGATTGCTGCTGAGGAACATCGCGATGTGTTTTGATGCATATATTTCGTCTGTGCCGAAGGACAAACCCATTTTCTCAAGGACCGTTTAAACCGTCCGAACGGGTGTCGAGTCGCGCACAGGCACTTGCAAGATGTTAAAATCCTTTCATCCAGACGCTTGCTCTCTCTAACCTCTTGCATTGCAATGTCTTACGAAATCGGATTTTTTTCTGCATTTCGGAACAATACGCTGTGCCCCTATGTTGGAAAGTACGAGCCCGCTCTTCGTTCCTACCTTGGGCGGGTTTCATAACAACCTCCCTGGCCCCGACGCTCACGGTGCGCGTCGGGGTTTTTATTTCTACCTGCCGGATCAATTTCTCTCGTGAATTGCCGCGATCACACAACAAGAACTCCTTCGGGGAATCCCCTGATGATTTCGTATGCAATGATCGGGATGTGAAGAAGAGAACGGTCAACCAGGGCCACTACAAAAAAGAAGTCTTGTGATTGCTGAATCTCCCTACTTCAAAAAAGGCAGTAGTGTCTGCCTCCAAAGAAGATACCGATTTCGAAAACACAAGATCCCTTAGTTGAGGAGGTGCTAGGTTGGTTTACGGCGCGCAAAGGCAAGCAAAGAGGTAACTTCAGTTTTGCTCAACTTTCTTGACTCACCAGGCTTCAGGCCGGCGAGTGTAAGCGGACCAAATTCCGTGCGCACGAGTCGAAGCGTGGGATGCCCTACCGCAGCAGTCATCTTCCTGACCTGACGATTTCTCCCTTCGCTCAGTGTCAATCGGAGCCAGCACGTCGGCACAGTCTTGCGAAACCTGATGGCAACCTCGCGCTCCGGCAGCTTTGGTTCTTCCCTGAGCATCTCCACCGCCGCAGGCCTGGTCCTTGCGCCCTCGATAACGAGGCCATTCCTCAACCTCTCCAACGCCTCTTCGTTCGGAATTCGCTCGACCTGCGCGAGGTACGTTCTGGTGTGACCGAACTTCGGATCAAGCAAAAGATGTTTCGTGGACCCGTCGTTTGTGAGCAGGAGCAGCCCCTCACTGTCAGCGTCGAGCCTCCCAACGGAATACACGGACCTCGGGAACGGGCCGAATGCACTCAATGTCCGACGTCCCCCGGAGTCTGTGAACTGGCAAAGCACTCCATAAGGCTTGTTGAAAACAAAATACGCCGACTCGGCGTCTCTCGACTTTGGTTGATTGATCTTCATGTCTTGATCTCAAAAAAAATCCCTCGGCGCTGACCGAGGGATTTGACAACCGGGACTCATGGAACCGGTCAGGACGCGTCAGCAACCTCTTCATCCTGCTCCTTCACTTCATCGCCCCCCTTGTCCTTGCTCGAGTCCACAAATCGGAGCTCTTCAGCCTTCTTGCTGAATTTCACCTTGATCGTGCTCCCGTGCTGGAACGAGCCTTTCAGGATCTCTTCTGCGAGCGGGTCCTCCACGTACTTCTGCAACGCACGTCGTAGTGGGCGAGCGCCGAATGCGGGATCGAATCCCTTATCCGACAAAAACTCCTTCGCCGGCTTCGTCAATTCGATTGCAATTCCCATAGCGGCCATACGCTTGACAAGATCCTGTGAGGCGATGTCGATGATTTGCAGGATGTGCTGACGCTCGAGGCTGTGGAACACAATGGTATCGTCGACCCGGTTCAGGAACTCCGGATTGAACACCCGTTTCAAGGCGTCCTCGATGTGCCCCTTCATCGCACTGTACTTGTCTGCTTCTGTCTTCGTCCCAAATCCCATGCTGCCGGTCGCTTTGATATCGCGCGTGCCGATGTTTGACGTCATGATCAGGATGGTATTTTTGAAATCGACTCTCCGGCCGAGGCTGTCTGTCAGAATGCCGTCGTCCAGGACCTGAAGCAGAATGTTGAAAACGTCAGGGTGTGCTTTCTCAATCTCATCGAGCAGGACGACAGAGTAGGGTTTCCTGCGGACCTTCTCTGTAAGCTGGCCGCCTTCCTCGTATCCGACATACCCCGGAGGTGCTCCGACGAGACGCGAAACAGAGAACTTCTCCATGTACTCGCTCATATCGATGCGAATCAGCGACTCTTCGGAATCAAAAAGATATCGGGCAAGCGCTTTCGCCATTTCCGTCTTGCCGACGCCAGTGGGTCCGAGGAAGATGAACGAGCCGATCGGCCGCTTCGGATCCTTCAATCCTGCACGCGTCCTCCGGATCGCCTTCGTCAATTTGATGATCGCTTCATCCTGTCCCACGATGACTGCCTTCAGCGCCTCTTCCATCTTGAGCAGTTTCTCAGACTCGCTCTGCGCCACGCGGTTCACAGGAATGCCGGTCATCATTGCAACGACCTCTGCGCAATTCTCTTCACTTACATCGTACACGACATCCTGAGCCTTGAGTTCCCATTCGCGCTTTGCAATTTCGAGATCGCTCAGAAGCTTCTTTTCCAGGTCCCGCAGCCTTGCGGCTTCTTCAAAGTTCTGGTTTTTGACGACCTGATTTTTTGCCTGCTTGATTTTTTCAATCTCTTCCTCGAGCTGCAGGATCTCCTTCGGCACGATGATGTTGGCCAGGTGAACCCGTGATCCGGCTTCGTCCATCACGTCGATTGCCTTGTCCGGGAGGTAGCGGTCCGTGATGTAGCGATCGCTCAATCGCACGGCAGCTTCGATAGCTTTGTCGGCATATCGCACACCGTGATGCTGCTCATACTTTTGCTTGATGTTCATGAGGATCTGGATGGTCTCATCGACTGTGGTCGGATCAACCATGATCTTCTGGAATCGTCTGTCGAGGGCACCGTCCTTTTCGATGTACTGACGGTATTCATCGAGCGTGGTAGCACCGATGCACTGCAGTTCGCCCCGTGCGAGGGCCGGCTTGAACATGTTGGAAGCATCCAGTGAACCGCTCGCCCCGCCGGCTCCGACGATCGTGTGAAGCTCGTCGATGAACAAAATGACATCTTTTGCCTTCTCCAGCTCATTCATGACAGCTTTCATGCGCTCTTCAAACTGACCGCGGTATTTTGTGCCCGCGACGAGGGCTGCCAGATCAAGAGTCACGACCCTCTTATCATGAAGTACCCGCGAGACCTTCTTCTGGGTAATGCGGAGGGCAAGACCTTCTGCAATAGCCGACTTTCCGACACCCGGTTCGCCGATAAGGACCGGGTTATTTTTCTTCCGTCTGCTCAGGACTTGAGCCACGCGCTCAATTTCCTTTTCTCTTCCCACGATTGGATCGAGTTTGTCCTCTATGGCCAGCTTTGTCAGGTCACGACCAAAGTTGTCGAGGACCGGAGTCTTCGATTTTTCCTGCTTTTTTTCAGCAGAATGCGATGCCGGGGGTGTTGAGGGCTTTCCGGAAATGATGTTATCCAGTTCGTTCCGGACGACGTCGTAATGGACATTGAACTGGTGCAGAATCTGTGCGGCGATGTTGTCGTCATCCCTCAGAAGGGAGAGGAGAAGGTGCTCTGTGCCGATAACATCGGATTTGTAGAGTTTGGCCTCCAAATATGTGATCTTGAGGACCTTTTCCGCCTGCTTTGTAAGAGGAATATTACCTATGGTAAGCGTGCCGCCCGATGTTCGGACGGTATCTTCGATTGCTTTTTTGAGTTTATACAGGTCCACGCCGAGATTGCGCAGGATCTTGACAGCAATTCCTTCCCCTTCACGGATGATTCCGAGGAGAAGATGCTCCGTCCCGATATAGTCATGCCCCAATCGCAGCGCTTCTTCCCGGCTGAGCCGGATCACATCCTGGACACGGTTGGAAAAATTACCTTCCATCGAAACTCCCACCTCAAATAGATTGAACGGTTCAGCTTCTTATACGTCTAACAACGAAATTGTACTCCAATGAGTTTCCTCCATAAATATAACCAATTTAGAAAGTGCAGTCAAGGTAGGGGATTTGGGAAGGGGATTTCGATTCTCCTTTAAGTCATATCTGCAAATCTTTTGAGGTGTTCCAACTTTCTTTTTGACTTTCCACGCGAAAAACGTTAAATTTTTTGTTACGTCATAACGGAAACCCCCAAAGAGGTTTGATTGGCGCTCGAAAAAGCCGCAGGGCATGATAAAAAGCTGCAGGATCAGCTGAAGTCCGGAGGAGACATCCCCCGTCACATCGCTATCATCATGGATGGGAATGGGAGATGGGCGAAAAAAAGGGGCTTCCCGCGGATCGCTGGTCACCACGAAGGGGTCAACTCGGTCCGTGATATCGTGGAGGCGTGCGGCCAAATCGGCGTGAAGTTTCTGACGCTCTATGCCTTTTCCACTGAAAACTGGAAACGACCTCTCGAAGAAGTCTCCCTCCTCATGCGCCTGCTCTTGAAGGCGCTCAAAGATGAAAAAGACAGACTGCATCAAAATGAAGTGAAGCTGAAGGCGATTGGCGACATTTCGGCACTCCCGCAGGATGTTCAGGATGAGCTGCTCGATGGCATCGAAACGATGAAGGACAACAAAGGCCTAACGCTCATTCTCGCTCTCAGCTACAGCGGCAGATGGGATATCACGAACGCCGCGCAGCGAATGTATGATGAAATCCGGTCCGGCAACCTGAAGAAGGACCAGATCACACAAGATCTTATCGCCAGCTATCTCTCCACAAGAGACATTCCTGACCCGGACCTGC
>DATJQB010000475.1:0-2705 GCA_035506075.1 Bacteroidota bacterium
AGGCTGTCTTCATTACCACCGTGCCCCATGTTCGGGAAAAAAGCCCCCTGGTTGTAGATGCCGAGCTGAAGTGCCCGCCTGGAAATCGCTACTCCTCCGAACATCGCGATCCCGAAATCCGACGATACGCCGCTGTCCGGCGGGACAATGCCGTCCATCAAGCCATGGAAATTGGCGACCGGAATATCACCCGCGTTGATCCAAGCCGGATTGAGAATCGCACCGCAGTAGTTGATGATCCCCTTGATGGCGCTTGAGTACCCGGGCGTTCCACTCGACCCCTCGATGTTTCCCCATTTGGCCTGGTTGACCTCCGGGGGAATTTCGGATTGGCCCCAATACGCATAGTGATCGGCAACCATCGATCCTGCAGATGATCCTTCGATGAAGATCTGCGTTGTATCGATTCTGTACTGGGCGGCTTTCGATCGGAGGAACCGTACAGCGGCCTTGGCGTCCTGCACCCCTCTCAGCAACGCCTCGAGAATCGTCGTTACTCCCTTCGGATCCTGGATTCCCAGCCTGTAGTCGATCGTCACTGCAACATAGCCGCGCTGGGCGAAGTCGTTACAGAAGGTGATCATGTCGTTCCTCGTGCCGGAGATAAGGCTGCCTCCGTGGATACAGATGACGAGCGGCCTCAGCTTGACGGTGTCGTTTGCGGGCTGGTAGAGATCCAGCAGGAGCGTTGCAGTGGATCCATCGATGTTGATGTTACTGCCATACTGAATGCTGCTTGTGACAGTAACATTGGAAAAAACAATGTCCCGGTACCGCGTCCCTGCATACCCATGTGCGGAAACTACGACTAGCATGGCGGCCAACACCCGGGAAATGAAGCTGATGCGGAAATTCATGAGGCACTTCCTTTCAAAATTACCATCGTCGATCACTGCAATCCTGCGGGCATGGCTTCTAATCTGCGATTTCAGCGCTGGAATGTCAATTACGTTGTTGACAATTTTGCGAGGGAGCATACGCGCAGCGACGCGGGAGACTCAACTCAAGAGCAACGTCGCAGGGGACGCATTCGTGCAGACGCATATGGAATGCCGGCCCCGCACAGCTCAGGCAGTCGGCTTTCTCCTGCAGACCAGCTCGCCATTCCCGATCGGAACGATCATTGAATCGAGTCGTTCGTCGGAACAAATTTTGTCGATAATCGGCTTGATCTCATCGAAGTGGCTCAGTGCGTTATCGATCACAAGCAGCCCCTGAGGAACGAGCCGGGCCGCGACGAGTTCATAGCACTGTTCATAGTACGCTTTGTCGCAGTCAAGAAAACAGAATGCAATGGATTGCAGGTGCGTCCCCTTCTCGAGAAAGTTTCCTTCAACGAGCTCCACTGAGTTCCAACGTGCGGTGAGGGAAAACGTCTCCCTCGCGAGCTCGATTTTGTGAGGAAGAACTTCGAAGGTCTTCAGTTTGATCCCCCGTTGTTCCGTCACGAGCGAGATCCACAATGCTGAGTACCCCGCACTGGTTCCGATTTCCACAAACTCCCCGGGCGGAGCCCCTGCAGCAAGGAGCGCGAGAAACTTTCCAACGTCGGGAGGAATCTGTTTGAGGCGGTGCGAATAGGAAGTTCCGTCGGACCGGTCTCCCCGGTCGCGATCCTCCAGTTGCTTCATGCGGGCTGCAAGCGCGGGTGTTATCTCGGAAAACATGTTCGGCCTTTCAAAAGAAGGAAGCTTCGGTCATCGGTTGGACATGAACTCGCATTCAACGATATCAAAGGAATCGCCGAAGGTCAAGCGAGGAACGAGTCGATGGCGGGGGAACAACAAGAGGAGAGAGTGTACTTCCTGCTTCAGATCATTCTGGCCGGATATCCGAAGAAAGAGCTGACGCCCGGATAGAGCACAGAAGTCGCCTTGTCTCTGAAATCCAGGATTCCCCGGGCTGCAAATGGTTTTGCAGCCCGGGTCCCTGAACCAGATTACTTCATCAACACCATTTTCATCGTTTGAACGAAATCGCCGGCGGTCAATCGATACAAATAGACGCCGGAACTCAGGGCGGACGCGTTGAACGTTGCCTTGTACGTGCCGGGCATCTGCTCTTCATTCACAAGCTGAGCAACTGACTGTCCAAGGATGTTGAAGACCTCCAGGACGACACGGCTGCTCTTCGGAACAGTGTATTGCAGGGTCGTGGAAGGATTGAACGGATTCGGATAGTTCTGAGTGAGAGAGAACGAAGTCGGCACAGCAGTTCCTTCAAGCTTCTGAACATCCGTGTACGTCATGTTCCACCATGTCAGAGCACCCACCGGCTTGCCGCCGTCGGCCGCTGTATAGATACTTGCGGTCGTCGGGTACTTGCAGTTGAGTGAATCTTCCAGCCAGTCGAAACTCACGCGGTTGTAATCATTCAACGCGGGGTTGAACGTCGCCTGTGACTTTGTCTTGTTTGCACCGCTGGGAGACCGGTACCAATCCATATACGCCGTTCCCGTTTCAGGAACCTTCGTCAGGTACGTGGTTACTTTTTTGAACGCGTTGACGGAATCCACTTTCTTGTTTGTGCGCCATGTCAGCATCGGGCCTTCACCAGCCACACCAGCAGTCGTGTACTTGGTGTACCAGTTCTGTTGAGCGGTGGTGACGGAATAGTAGTTGTTTTTGATGGTCCACACCGTCGTATCGCTCGGTACGGACTGGATCCACACCATTCGGGGCTGCCCATTGCGGGGGTCCAATTCA
>DATJQB010000476.1:0-11896 GCA_035506075.1 Bacteroidota bacterium
AGCTAACAAAAAATCGCCTCGAAATAAACCACAATCCGTGTCGATGGATGAGTGCACCAAAAAGAAACGGGCATCAACCCTTTCGGACCGATGCCCGCCTGTTCGCACTCCACACTGCTTACTTGATAATCCGCTCTACACCAAAGCTCTCGAAGGTGATTGAGGATGAAGGCTGCGTCTCGCGATCATCACACCGCTTCGCGTCACCGGATCGGTCTGGTGCAGTTCATTCTGTCCGAGCCAGCAGCTTCGGGATATCAGAAAGACACCTTGATTGTGACCACCGATGACTTTCCCGTTGGCACGTGGACGACGTTCTTCTCAATGGCGAGTTCCGATTTCTCCCCTTCCAGGAAGTTCGAAAGAACAACCCGTTTTGGTGCCCTGGGGAATGTCACCGTCGCCATCGACGGTTCCCCCGATGCGTCGTACCATTGAACGATCCACGCGTCTCCGTCTTCGGCCTTCTTCAGCCCCGTCAGCACAAGATTCGACGGTGTCAATTGGACGAAGGATTGCTGCACAGGCAGATCGCCTTTGTGGACATCGGTGAGAACCGAGAGCAGCGGATAGTTAAACTCGTACCCGCGCTGCACAGTGTTGGCCTCCCGCCACGTCCCTTTGTGCGGGTACAGTGCGTATTCAATCGTGTGCTTCCCGCGATCGGTCGTCGGATCGGGCCACTTCGGGGAGCGCAGCAGCGAGAGCCGCATGATGTTCCCTTTGATGTCATAGCCGTACTTCGAATTGTTCAGCAGGCTCACACCGTACGAGCCGTCGGACAAGTCCGCCCATGTGCGTGACGGGACTTCCACTTTTGCCTTCTCCCAGCTGTTTCGCATTTGCGTCGAACGCTGGATCGTTCCGTACGGAATTTCATACGTCGCCATGGAATCATTCACAGCCACCGGGAAGGCAACCTTCAGGAACGTCTTGTCTTCCCACCAATCGATCTTGTTGCTGAACTCTATCCTGTCGATCCCGCTGTAGAGGATCACATCCTGCGTAAAGAACGAAGAAGGAAAATCTTCCGTTGGGAAGTCTTTCTTCTCCCCCGGCTTGAGATAGTCACGGGAAAGGCGCACGACGACTCTCACGGGGCCGCTCTCAACTACTTCCGCCTTTCTGAACGTGGATGGATACTTGACACCCGTCAGTCCCACATTCCATGCATCCCATGCAGTCGGATAGTCCGCCAGAAGCTGCAGCTCATTTCCATCACCACTCAGGACTTCCTTGCCGTTCCTCTTATCCGTAATGCTTCGCACCCATCCGGTCTTCGCGTCGAGGGCGACACTGAAGAACTGATTCTCCAGGCGCTCTTGCGACACGGCAAGATCGTTTGCAGCGGCCGCAGGTTTCTGCTTCTTCAGTTGATACGTCCGATAACCCATCGACGGAATGTTCCGCGCGACGAACAGCACTTCGCGTTCGTACTTGCCGACCTGCAGAATCTGAGACGGGACTTCTTTTCCTGTGTCGTCGAAGACCGCGTACGTCGCTTCGTCTCCTTCGGGAAGTCTGATCCGCGCGACGTCGGATCGATCCCACGATACCGGGTTGAACACCACAGCAGGAACTCCGTCGCGCATCTTTGAAGTATTGATGTGACGGGCGATGTTCTGCAGCGATCCCAGCAACTCGTGCTTACCTATCTCTGCGGCCTGCTGATGCGTCTCGGCTGCATCGATGTAGACTTCACGAATTCCCGAGCCTGGCAGGATATCGTGGAATTGGTTGAAGAGAACTTTTTTCCAGGCCTCTTCGAGCGACGAAGCATTGTACGGTCGTCCGGAAAGCGTGGAAAGGGTCGAGAATTTTTCTGCATCGGTCAGCAGCACCTCATTCGACCGGTTGAACTTCTTCATGTTGGCCTGGGTGGTGTACGTTCCCTGGTGATACTCCAGGTACAGTTCGTCCTTCCACACCGGGAAGTCGCCGGTGTCATGTTTCTTGATCCAATCGAGATAATCGGTCGCGTTGCCGAACTCGATCTTCGGGAAGATTGCGAGTTTCTTCAGTTCATCAATCCGCTCCATCATCTCGAGCGATGGTCCGCCGCCGTGATCACCGACGCCAAAGAGCACCATCATTTTTGTCATGCCCGTGTTCGCTTCAAACTGGCGAAGCCAGTCGACGAGCTGGTATCCGTTCTTTACTTCGTTCACGTAATCGAACGGGAAATAGCTCAGCACGCGGGACCCATCGGGTCCTTCCCACCAGAAGAGGCGGTACGGAAACACGTTCGTGTCGTTCCAGCCGATTTTTTGGGTAATGAACGCGTCGATTCCAGCGTCGTGGTAAAATTGCGGCATGTTCCAGTTGTAGCCGAACGAGTCCGGGTTCCAGCCAATCTTCACATCCACACCGAATTTCTGCTGGAAATAGCGTTTGGCGTACATGAGGTGCCTGCTCCACGATTCGCCGCTCGGGAGATTGCAGTCTGGTTCCACCCACATGCCGCCGATAATCTCCCAGCGTCCGTCCCTGATCCTGGTCTCCATTCTTTTGAAGAGATCGGGGTACAGCTTCTCGATCCAGTCATAGTATGCGGCCGAGCTTTGCGTGTAGGTGATATCGGGACGCGCATCCATGATGTTGAGCACGGAGGCGAATGTGTTCTTGCAGACTTCGATTGTCTCTTTGGATCTCCAGAGCCACGCCGCGTCGATGTGCGCGTTCCCATCGAAATAGAGTGTAAATCGTTTCGCGAACGCATCGACAGGAAGCAGCAGCGTTTGTGCTTCCTTCACTGAGAACTCGAACTTGTCGAGCGGTCCATTGATCAGCGGATTGAGGTCGAAGCGGGCGGCTGTCGACTGCAGCAGTTCGTTCAGCCGTTTCTTTTCTCCCTTGTCCATCGCTGACTTGTCTGTTCCGGGATCGACGCGCCGGTTGGAGCTTGTCTGGTACGTGTCGAAGCTGAGGAGTTTCTGCCCGACCCTCAGGCTCAGCGAAAGATTCTCGATCATCATGCGGATCGCCTTGAGCTCCTCGGACGCAATTTGTGCACGAAGCAGCCGGAGCGGACCGCCCGTGTTGATGGCCTTGATGGCGACCAGAAAATGTTCTCCGGGTTTCGCGTCCTTCGTGAGCTCAAAATCCCCGTCCCACGGGAAATAGCCCTTGCTGACGCCGTTGACCCAGAGGTAGCCGTAGTCGTCGACCGAGACGAGGAACCTCATGGCGCCGCTGACCGGTTTGCCGAGGATTTTTGCCGGAAGCACAATTTCCTTCCGCAGCCAGCAGGAATCGGGGTAGACATTTTGATTCAGTTTGAGCGTCTGCCAGCCGGAATCGTCGAAGCCCGCCTGGGTGGGATCGCCGGCGGGTTTGTAGGCCTTCAGGTCGGGACTCATTTTCCAGTCGTTGAACGACGCAAGCGACAGCGAGTCGAGCGCTTTGACGAGTTTGTCCACGTTCGTCTGCGCCATCAGCGCAGCCGGGACGAGAATACAGAACACAACTCTGCGTAGGAGGTTCATGGTGTGGTCCTTGGGGTTCATTCAGATTGAGGGACTAGAGACATGCCGCTTCCAGAAAATCCTGAAAGGGATGGAGTGATCACGGTTGATGGCGCAGTTCGGTGCGAGCGGGAATCTTCACCTGCGAGAGTACAGCAGCGGATTGAGTTCGCTAGCAGCCAGTTCTCCCGGACGTTGACCGGGATGAAACACTTCCATGTCCACTTTTCGGTGTTGGTTGTCAGGCTCGAGAATGCGAGTGCCGTCAGCATAATAGATAATTGTCATGACTTCGCGGCGCGCGGAACTAGAGTTTGCGTGCGCCGAGTGCAGTGTCCGGCCCGCATGAAAGGTTGCGTCTCCCGCCTTCAATGCATAACTGCAAATTACGCCGTCCTGCTCGCGAATCACCTGTTCGAAGTACGACTGCGATGTATCGGAAATCGGAAGCTGCTTGTATGCGCGTTCCGTGTGCGATCCCCGGACGAAACTCATCGATCCCATTTCGCGTGATACGTCCACCAACGGCATCCACATGGTGATCGTGTGTTCGGTATCGAGAGGCCAGTAATAGAAATCCTGATGCCACGGCGTTGGTTTGCCGCCCGGTTCCTTGATCAATGCCTGGTCGTGGTACAATCGGACGCCATCGACTCCCATAAGGTCGGCGGCAATCTGTGCGAATCGCCGCGCGAACACAAAACGTCGCGCCGCCTCATCTTTTCGCCAGACGTTCGTGACCTGCCTGAACATCTTCCCGTAATCGGAGATCCGCCCCTGTGAATCTCCTTCCTTCGTGACCTCATCAACAACCTCCAGAAAGTGCGGTCGGAACTCACCGATTTCAGATTGTGACGCGACACCCGTGAGGAGGATGTGCCCATCGCGCTTATATTGGTCAGCGTGTGCGGAGGTAATGAGGTATGATGAGGATAGATCAGGAGAGAGGGACATGCAGCCGCTCCGGGTCGTTTGATTGTGTCCGAAACTCAGTTGATCAATCGATGGGTCAATATGGACAACCACGAAAAGAAAAGCAAGGCGAACTTTCTCCACGGGACGATGACGCAGGACGATCAGCGCTGATTCCGCTGAACCTTGCCGCGGCCCCCAATTTCTTGCATTTGCCTCAACTCTTGGTTACTTTTTTGTCGGTTCGTCGAGGTTCCCATCAAGACCGGCATCGGCATGAATGAGTTAACCCCCCGGGATGACATCAAGAAGACAGTGAGCGAAATCCTCAAGCGAGTGGATCGTCTGATCCGCGCAGGGGAAATCGACCAGGCGATGCGGGAGATCATCCAGGCAAAGGAAATCGACCCGAAGAACGTCTATATTTTTGCGTACGAAGAACGGATCACCTACCTCAAAGAAGAGCACGAGAAGCACAAGCAGCAGGAACAGACCAAAAAGAGCGCAGAGGAAGCTGCACGCAAGCGGGACATTGAGGCGAAAAAGCGGGCCGAGGAAGCCATTCGCCAGCTCGAAGAAACCAAACGGAAAGAAGCTCCGCCGCCGGTTCCAGCAGTCAAACCGCCACCCATCCCCCCTATCGCCAGGCACGACGACGGTCGCCCCATCGAAGAGCTCGAACGGGAACTCCGCGATCTGGAAGCCGATATCCGGAAGAAGGAAGAGCAGGCACGGAAACTCGAAGAGCACTCCACGCTCTCACCCGAACAACGGCAACAGTATGAGCAGGAGCTAGCGAAGGCGTGGGAAGACGGAGCCCTGACACCGATCGAGGAAGAGCATCTGAAAGAGCTGCGCATGCTCATGGGGATCACGATCCAGGAACACACCCGGCTCACGAAAAAGGCGCAAATCGATGCGTACCGGAGTGCCTTTCGTGCGGCGTGGGCCACCGGTGCGATCTCACCGGAACGGTTCTCCGAGCTCGCAGACATGCGCAAGCGGTTCCACATTTCCACGGAGGAATCCGATCAGCTCGAAGCGGAAATTCTGTGGGAAGCCCGCTCAGGCACGCAGTCGGCCACCCTGCTGATCGTTGATGACGATGTGAAACTCCTCAACCTCGTGAGCGATATCCTCCGCGAGGCCAATTACAACGTGCAGGCGTTCACCACGTCGGACGAGGCTTTCAGGTTTCTGAAGGAGAGCACTCCCGACATGATCATCTCGGATATCAACCTCGAGACGTCCACGATGGGAGGATTTACATTCTACGAGAAGGTCCGGGAAATGGACCACCTGCAGAACGTCCCGTTTATTTTTCTGAGCGGATTGACGGATGAAGTGTTGATCAGGACAGGAAAGGAACTCGGCGTCGACGACTATCTCACGAAGCCATTCTCCGACGAAACACTGCTCGCCACGATTAAGGGAAAGCTCAAGCGGTTCAAGAAGCTCTCCCAGTCAGCAAAAAAGAAGTAGTTCCCCCGGCAAGAATCTTATCGCGACAGAAACTCAGCGACGCGATCGTCGAGTTTCGGAAGGTTGTTGTCCCGCTTGTACAGTTCGAGGTACTTCCCGAAGAAATCCGGCATTCCCAGGCGGACAGTCTCAGCCAACGCCTGCCTCCCGAGCCGGCGGTCGATCTCATAGGCAATGCGGAGACCCGCCGTGGCACCGAAGTTTCCTTCGAAGGATCCGGAGAGATTGGAGTTCATCATGAGCTCGCGCGCGCGGGCTTGTGTCAGCGAGGAAGAGTTGAGCTCAAGCATGGCCGCGTTCAGTTTCTCGATCGCCCGCGCGGTCATATCGAACCATTGAGGCGGCGGAGCCTCGCCTCCCTCATGAAGCTCCTGCGAGAGAAAGTATGCAATGCCTTCGTTTTGTACAAGATCGGCCAGCGTGCCTGCCGGGGTAACGGGAATGTTCTCTTTCGGCCGATAGACGCCGTAGACGGCGTGAAAACATTCATGCGCGAGCGTGCTGAGGACCTCGATAAACTCCGGCCCAACATCACCACCGCGCATGAGACAGCGCGTCAGGTTGAGCACGATCACCTCTTCCCCTTCACCTCCGCCGACGAACACGGGTTTGTTGTCCCTCCAGCTCACGCGCCGGACGAACGCGGCGGCCCGTTCATTTCCCATCGCAACGACATACACAGGAATCGTCACCGAAATGCTCGCGTCTGATGGAAAGTACGCCGAGATCGTCGCGACGACACGCGTGTCGAGCCGTCTCTTCTTCACTTCAGCGAGAAGTTTCTTCAGGTCCTCGAGGTGTCTCGCCGAGGACATCAGCCCGTACATGTCATCGGTTACGCTGCGGGTATCACGTGCACGTTCAATTGCGCGGACGACATCATCCGCCGGCGGATTGATGCGAGCGAGCAGAGCACTTGTCGCGGCCGCGATCTGGTTCCCGCGCTGATTCGCCACCCGGTCCGGGCTGCTTTCCTTCCGATCGAAGAAATCGAGCATCACGTCGACAGAAGAGTAGTCGACCCGCAGATTGACATCAAATTGCGGATTTGTCTGCCCGTGAGCGACACATGGAGCGAACAAGAAGAGAAAGAGCGAGGCCCAGGGGGCGCAGCCTCGCCTCATGTCCCCGACACCGTCTCTCATCAATCGTCATCCCTGCCGACTGGCGCACGCGAGAAGATGGAATAGCGCGGGGCCGGCATCGGCGTTCCCTTGATCGATCGCCAGATGATCTCGTTGAATTCGCGATCGGGTACGGCATCTTCCCTGCGAAGGTTAAACCGATCCATCCGCAGCTGACCGTAGCTGCCAGTTTTGTTCTTTTCGGTCAGACTCTGTCGGGGCTGCTCGACGGTGAACGGAGCAAGATCGGGTTTCGGCGCAAAAATGCTGAACATCGGCGTCGCCGACGCATCGTACTGGCTCATCGGCGAAATGCCGAGGATGAGCTCGATGCTGCGAAGCATTGAAGCAGTGGTGAAGAGGGTGTGATCAACACCCTTCCCACGTGTAAACGGACTTATCACGAGCCCGACTGACCGGTGTGCATCGACATGGTCCGGTCCATTTTGTGCATCATCCTCGACGACAAACACTGCCATTTCCTTCCAGTACGGACTCTTCGACAACCGGTCGATGATGAGCCCGAGCGCATAATCGTTTTGAGCGACATATGCTTTCGGCGTCAGAGCGCCGCGGTGAGTCCCCGACGTATGATCGTTCGGCAGGTGCATGATGCAGAGGCTTGGAAGTGCGCCGGACTTTTCGAATTCCGTGAGTTCCTTCTCCCACGCCTTGTATCGATCGACATCCGAATAGTCGAGGTCCCATCCACGGTACGTCGTGGAGAAGTTTTTGCCGATCGCAGGATCACGCGGTGTCGGCGGCTTTCCATCCGGGGTTGCCGGGTCTATGAATTCACCGTACACGCGGTAGCTCACATTAGCACGCTTGGCCGCGCTCCAGAGATATCCTGATTTTGGACGTCCCGTCGGCTCGGTCCCTTCGAAATCGTACTCTCCGCCCCTTCCACCGTATTGCGTCGGCCAGGTCTTTTCCACGTAATCTGTCGCATAGCCGGCCATCGACCAGTTGTGACCGTCTGCGCTCACTTCGGAATTGACGTAGAAGTTGTCCAGGAGCACGAAATCCTTGACGAGCTTATGCGCATTCGGCGTGACCTTTTCGTTGAAAAGGCAGAGAGAAGTGTCGCCATTTCCTTCCGCCACATCCCCAAGAACCTGGTCGTACGTCCTGTTCTCCCTGATGATGTAGAGAATATGCTTGATGGGTGACTGCTCACCGACGGCTTTCGGTATGGCACTTTCGCCCATGAAGGAGGTCTTCAACAGGGCTCCCTGCTTGTACGGGGTATTTTGAAAGACTTGCTGGCTGTATGTCGCGAGCGTCTTCACATCAGGGTATGGAAAAACAGAAAGCGATCCCTCCATGAGACTTCCAATGTACTGCCCTTTCGGATTTGCGAAGGAGCGGCTCCCTTTTCCGTTCAGGACAAGCACTGTGTTGTCCTTCAGCATCATGACCTTCGTCGGATACCAGCCGACGGGAATAAATCCAACCGGCCGGGGCTGCATCGGGTTGCGGACATCAACGACGGTCAACGAATTGTTGTCCGCATTTGCCGCGAGGATCATCTTCCCATCGTTCGAAACGCACACGGAGTTTGTTGTCGAGCCCTCGGGGGCATCCGGGTGAATGGCTGTACCGACAGAAGCGATCGCTTTCTTTTGCCTGAGATCGATGATCGAGACCGTGTTGTCATTCGAGCAGGCGATGTACGCGTAACGGCTGTTCCTGGGAATTGTAATTTCATTCGGATGATCACCCGTCGTACATTGATAGACCATTGTTTCCTTGTCGAACACCTGCACCTTCCTGGAGCTCCAGATGGAGACAAGCAGGAGCCCGTTGGCATCGAACGTGCACGAATACGGCATGCCGTCGAGGTGCACGATTGTCTGTTTCTTCGCCTTCAGATCGTAGTACCGAAGCGTACTGTCAGCGCGGAACACAACCGCCAGCTTCGATCCGAAAACGTCCAGCCCTTCTGCCGTACCCGGTTTCTTCGTCGCCGGGTCGATCAGCACAATGGAGTCCGGACGTGTGAGCATTCCCTTCTCCATCTGAAACGTGTAGACGCAGTTCTGATATCCTCCCGAGACGTAGAGCGTGTTCCCTTCGAACGCGATTCCCTGCCACGCATCCTTGACCCCGATCGTTTGAACCACGTTCCTTGTCTTGAGGTCCACAAGCATCACCTGGGCTTTCGATTGGCCGCTGTGCAGGATGGCGAGACGCGAGCCGTCCGCCGAAAGAGCAGCGTTGGTCGGAAAATCGCCAAGCGGAATCTGTTCGCCGGCAGGCGTCAGCCACCAGCCGTTGGGGAGAAGCATCCTGTCCCCTTTTTGTCCCGGAACCTGGGCAAGAAGACAAACACTGAAAATGCATGAGAGAAGCAACACTGATGGTGCACGCATGGCTAACCTTTCGAAGAGAGAGTTGAGCTGAGGATCAGGCGACGATACAAGATAGAAACTATCACGATGGAATTCATGAGGAAAAGATTAAGAAATAAATACGTTTGCAGAGAATTGAAAAGAGAGCAGAGCATCAGGAGGAAAAGCTCGCTGCCGATGCCGACCAGACCCGAGAGTCGCAGCCCGACCACATCAGAGTACCATCGCCGATCGAACTCCTGCCCCGACTGACCGCCGGCACACCACTGATCGATCCGAAGCATCAGCCTGTCCTGCCAGCCATAGATGAACAGGAAGACGCGCTGCAGCAGAATCGTCAGCGGCGTCCCCCTAAGGTCTTCTTCTGTCATCTCCTCCGTAATCCTGTTGTTCCGGTACTTGTCTTCGAGATGAAGGAACGATGCAAGATAATAGACATGATACGAAACGCGGAGCGAGATTCCGGCAAGGCCGGCGAATGCCAGGATCAGCATGATCACGTCTCCTGTCGATTCGTAGAGTACCCATCCAATCGCGGAGAACAAAGCGAGGTTGACGACAAAATCTCCGATTGAATCAAGAAATCTCCCGATTCGGGAATACTGCTGTTTGGCTCTTGCAAGCTGGCCGTCCGCGGAGTCGAGAATGTCTTTGAGCGTCACGAGAAGTCCGGCGATCGCCGTGCTCGGCGCTGTGCCGGGGAGATAGAAGCAGGCGGCAATCAATCCCACGATTGTCGATGCAATTGTGACCTGATTCGGGGTGACGGAGGTCGGGTAGAGGATCCACACGATGACCCCTGCAACGGGGCGAAGCAGCCACGTGTTGACAAGCTCGTCGGAAACGTCTGACTTGATCGTTCGCTTGTAGTTGTACGGACTCATCGCCTGAAGCCGCGTCAATTAGAAACCGGATCTTGAAGCAAGATCTTCTGCTGCACGAAGATCCTCCGGAGTGTCGATCTCGATGGAAGGGAAACTACTGACATCGACGGCAGCAAGTTTATGTCCCTCGTCGATGAGGACCTGGAATGCAGCTTCGTAGAACTCCGTTCTTCCCGGGCCGGCCCGCACGCGTTCTTCGAGAATTTCGTACAGACGTCCGGCACTTGACGGCGAGAAGACTTCGATACCGACAGATTCGCCGAACGCTTCTGCCATTGCTCCTGATTTTCCGATACTGAGCAGGGAACCGTCCGCATCAACCTTCACCCTCACCTCCTCGTCGTCGTGAGCGCCTTCGACCCGGACGGCGATCTTGTTTGGCGATCCGTGCGCTATGAGAAACCGGATCATCGGTGGAGCGAAGAGAATATCGGCGTCGAGGAGGAGCAGTTCATCCGACGGCGCTGCCGCACCGGGAGTGCTCAGAAAGAACTCACGCGACATCAGGAGAGAGAACGCGTTGTTCGTTGTCTCGTATTTCGGATTGACGATGAAACGGATCTTATGAAAAGGAAACCGGCTCTTCACGAACGATCGGAGCATTTCAGCCTTGAAACCGATGACGAGCCCGATGTGTTCCACACCTGCTGCGGTGATGCTGTCGATTGTCCGTTCAAGGATCGATTTGCCATTGAGAGGCAGTAGACACTTCGGACGCTCGTCTGTCAGCGGGCGCATCCGTGTCGCCGATCCTGCTGCAAGGATGACGGCTTTCATCGCACACCACCAGGCGTCGGCTGGGCCTGAATGAACTCTCCGAGTGCGGCAAGGACCATCCTGTTCTGCTCGGTTGTGCCGATTGTAATGCGGATGCAGGAGGTGAACTCAGGCTCAGAGAAGAACTTGACTGCGATGTTTCGCCCGGCCAAAAATGCGCGCAAGGGCTCTTTCATCTCTGCGGGTATGCGCACAAGAACGAAATTCGCATCGGAGTGGAAGAACCTGAAGCCGGGTTTTTCTGTGAAGAACTCGCGATACGCTGTCCGGTCCTGGCGCATAGCGAGGCTGATGGTCTCATAGTATGCGGGCGAATCCAGCGCTGCGAGCGCGAGGGCTTCCGAGATTCTGTTATAGCCGAGATAGCGCGAGGCGAACTTCGTGAGGCGGCTCAGGCTCGCGCCAACCGCCGCGAAGGCAATTCGCGCTCCAGCAAGCGCGTAAAATTTCGAGAAGGTACGAAGCACCACGAGATTCCTGTAGCGTCCGATAAGGTCCGCGATGTGTTCGTTGGAGGTGTCCGCAAACCCCCAGTAGGCCTCGTCGAGCACAACAATGCTCTCGCGAAAGACCTCGGTCAGCCTGTTCAGGTCTTCATCAGGAAACGAATTTCCCGTTGGATTGTTCGGGGAGGCGATAAGAACCACGCGCGGAGATTCTTTTCGGTACAACTCAATGATCTCATCGACGTTGTAGGAGAAGGAATCAGTTCCTTCGTTGAGAGCGTAGGTGATTGTTTCGCCCCCGACTTCTGCCGCCACCTTCTGGTAGTACCACCACGATTGCGCAGGCGAAAGCACTTTTTCTCCAGGACCAAGGTAACAGTGGACAATCTGTTTCAACATGTCCTCGCTTCCCTCGCTCAGGAGTATCTGCGGTTCGGGCACTCCAAGCTCGGC
>DATJQB010000477.1:0-6353 GCA_035506075.1 Bacteroidota bacterium
TTGATACGAAGCCGCAATTAGAGATCTTCGCCGATGATGTGAAGTGCACGCACGGCGCGACAGTCGGGCAGCTCGACCCGGAGCAGGTGTTTTATTTGCGGTCGAGAGGAATTGGTGAAGACGCTGCTCGGGACATTCTTACCTTCGCTTTTGCCAGCGACGTCGTCCAACGCGTGCATGTCGACGCGCTGCGTGAGAAGCTCGAAATGCTCATCAACGTTCGGCTCGGTCAGGGGAGGGTGACAGAATGATCCCGCGGCTCGCAAACGGCGATCGTGAGGCAGGCGTGATGGCTGACCTTACGTTTGATGCCCTGAAGATCAGGGAGATGTTCCCGATTTTGCAGGAGACCGTCCACGGGAAGCCGCTCGTGTATCTCGATAATGCCGCGACGACGCAGAAACCGGACTGTGTGATCCGCACACTGGATGAGTATTATCGGAAGGTGAATTCAAACATTCACCGCGGCGTACATTTCCTGAGCGAGAAAGCAACGGAACAGTACGAGGGTGTTCGTGGGAAGATCCGGTCGTTTATCAATGCCGGATCGGAGAAGGAGATCGTCTTTGTCCGCGGCACAACAGAAGGGATCAATCTCATCGCAGGCAGCTACGGGCGGACAAATGTCGGCGCCGGCGATGAAATCCTCATTACGGGCCTGGAGCATCACTCGAACATCGTTCCATGGCAGATGCTCTGCAACCAGACAGGAGCCCAGCTCAAGGTTGCCCCGATCGATGACAGGGGGGAAGTCATCATCGCGGAGTTTGAGAGGCTCATAGGTCCAAAGACGAAACTGGTGGCTCTTGCACACGTGTCGAACGCCTTGGGCACGGTCAACCCGCTTCGTGAAATGATTGCGATTGCGCATCGACAGAATGTACCAGTGGTGGTCGACGGCGCGCAGGCTGTCCCGCATTTCCGTATCGATGTTCAGGAGCTGGACTGCGACTTCTATGTTTTTTCAGCCCACAAGATGTACGGCCCGACCGGAGTAGGCATTCTGTACGGGAAGCGGGAGTTGCTTGAAGCGATGCCTCCGTATCAGGGGGGCGGCGATATGATCCGATCGGTAACATTTGAAAAAACGATCTTCAACGATTTGCCTCACAAGTTCGAAGCTGGTACGCCGAACATTGCCGACACGATCGCGTTCGGTACGGCAATCGAATTTGTGCTTGGCCTGGATTGGAAGGCGGTCGCTGCACATGAGCATGAGTTGCTGAAATATGCCACAGACGCATTAGGAGCAATCCCCGGCCTGAGGATAGTTGGGACGGCTCGTGAGAAGGCCGGGGTGCTCTCTTTTGTCCTTGAAGATGTGCACCCCCATGATATCGGGACAATCCTGGACCAGGAGGGAATTGCTGTCCGCACCGGACACCATTGTGCCCAGCCAGTCATGGCCCGCTTCGGAATCCCGGCGACCGTTCGTGCTTCGTTCGCGTTGTATAACACCAGGCATGATATCGACGAGCTGGTACGCGGAATCTCCAGAGTAAAAGAGGTGTTCCACTAATGTCAGAGTTGCGATCGTTGTACCAGGAGATCATCCTGGAGCACAACAAGAAGCCCCGGAATTTTGGCAGGCTGGCGGAGGCAACAAGAACGGTCGAGGGGTATAACCCTCTTTGCGGCGACCACTACACGTTGTATCTCAGGATGGATGGTGATACGATCGCCGACATTTCATTTGAAGGTGCCGGGTGCGCGATCTCAAAAGCATCTGCATCTGTGATGACGACACTCGTGAAAGGTAAGACGAAAGCGGAAGCAGAAGAGATGTTCGCAATGTTTCACAAACTCGTGACGGGTGAATTGAAGGATCTGAGTTTTGAGACGCACGGGAAGCTGGCGGCGTTTGCAGGTGTCAGCGAGTTCCCCGCGCGTGTCAAGTGCGCAAGCCTCGCCTGGCATACGATGCATGGGGCGCTTGACGCGAAGGCAGAAGTGATTTCGACTGAATAAGCCGGAAACGGACTGACCGAACAAGAGGAGACTACCGAATGACGCAGGTCATAGCAGAGGTGCAGGCGAATTCGAACGACGTTGTGACTCTTACGCCGCGGGCTGCAACGGAGATCAGGAAGATCAAGACTGAGAACAGCATTCCCGAGGGACATGGGCTTCGTCTCGGCGTCAAAGGAGGAGGATGCTCCGGTATGACGTACGTTCTCGCGTTCGACGAGAGTCCGAAGGAGCGGGATATTGTTTACGAACAGGAAGGCCTGACGGTCTACATCGACCCGAAGAGCCAGTTTTACCTTTCAGGAACCACGCTCGATTTTTCTGACGGGCTGAACGGACGGGGATTCGTATTCAACAACCCGAACGCAGCGAAAACCTGCGGCTGCGGTCATTCGTTCGGCGTCTGAGCCAGGAACCAAATCTATGGAAGAAAATCTGCCCCAAGAGAGTGAGAATCGCCAGGTAGAAGAATTTCAGCCGACAGAAGTCCAGGTCGGGAGCCAGGTCATTATCGCTCAAACGAAATTCGAGATGCACCTTTGGGACGCAATGAAGCAGTGCTACGATCCGGAGATCCCGGTCAACATAGTGGATCTCGGATTAGTCTATGATCTCAAAATCGATGATTCCGTGCCGGGTGAGGCGAATGTGTTTGTGACGATGACGCTGACCGCTCCGGGTTGTGGGATGGGACCGTTGATCGCGGCGGATGTGAAGAGGAGAGTGCAGATGGTTCCCGGCGTGAGCAATGTGCGGGTTGATCTCGTGTTCACTCCGACATGGAATCCATCGATGATGTCCGAGGCAGCCAAGCTGATGCTGAATTTTGGCTGACGGCTGATCAAACGTCTGCAACCGATCACAAGAGTGTCTATCGTGCTGTACCCAACACATCAATGCATCATCTAAAAGGAAAGGATTCATCGAATGGCATATGAATGGAAGTTTAATCCTCGTCCATATTCCGACGAGGATGCCAAGAAGCTCCTTGCCGGAGTTGTAAGTCCGGAGACAACCGACTGGCATTACAACACGCACCACAAGGGGTACGTCACCGCTCTGAACAACATCGAGAAGGCACTTGAAGGAGCGGACCGCGCTACAGCAAACGGGAACTACAGCGTCATCGGCGAGTTGAAACGCAGGTTCACCTGGAATCACTCCGGTGCGCTGCTGCACGATGTCTACTGGGAGATTCTCGGGGGCGATGGCGACGCTTCAAAGGGTCCCGACGTGAAGGCGGCCATTGAGAAAGAGTTTGGCTCGTTCGATGCATGGAAGGCTGACTTCAAAGCCGCAACCGTCTCTGCGAAACTCAGCGGATGGGGTTTGCTTGTGTTCGACAGGCTGTACTCCGGCCGGCTCCTGAACGTGACGGTTGACGAGCACCACTACGGCGCGATCTGGGGTGGCGTACCGTTGATCTCATGCGATGTATTCGAGCACGCATACTACCACAAGGACGGTCCTGGCAGAGCAAAATACATCGACAACTTCTTTGCCAATCTGCACTGGGGAAGGATCAACGAGCGATACAAAAAGTACTGCTCAGGACGCTAGGCTGAAACTGACGAGCGGAAGGGGCCGGGGGAATCTTCGGTCCCTTTTTCATTTTTGGTTTGCTCAGCGCTCAACATTTTGGTACAATGTGTGAGACGACGCTTCTGTCTTCCACAACGCAGTGAATGCGAGATTGAAAAAGCCCCGGGTACTGTTTCTCTTCCTCTCCATTAGCTTGTTCGCTGACACTTCACCGGCACAGGTCCGTGCTGGCGTTGACGTCGGTTCGCACGTTTCCACATCCCGACTGCTGCAGCAGGTTCGTGAGCTTGTCGCACTTGGCAATCGCGGCGGCGGAACTCAATCCGGCGACAAATGCGCTGCATACGTCGCACGAAGGTTCAAGGAAGCCGGTTACAAGCCCGCGATCATCAAGGATCCCCAGCGTCTGGCCTTCACTCTCAAGTCGTGGAACTTGAAGGTCCTCGAACCGCATTCTCTGAAGCACCTCATCCGCAATGAATGGGTCGGAGCGTACTCTCCCACAGTCCGGGATACAAGCGCTCACTTGATCTATGTGAAGGACCCGGAAAAGCTCGTGCCCGGCGTGGCCCGGGGAAACGCTCTCCTGATCGATAATCCGCCCGCTCCCCGGGAATACAGTGACCTCGTTAAGAAAGGAATCCGGTGCCTTCTTCTTGCCTCACCTGAGTTGGAAGGTGCGTACTCGGATTGGGCAATGATCTCCGATCTGCCAACATCTGCAAAGAACCCCATACCGATGTTCAACCTCTCCTCAGGAAATGCAAAAGCGCTTCGTGAGGCATTGGCGGATAGCGAAGATGTTAATATTCAATTTGCAGTATCGGCAGAGACGGATTCGGCCAGACCCAAAACGGTGACCGCGACGCTCGAAGGGGAAAGCAGCAAGTATTATCTTGTTTGCGGCCACGGCGATTCCGATTCAGGCGGACCCGGAGCCGACGACAATGCCTCGGGAGTTTCGGGAGTTCTGGAAACTGCACGCGTACTCAAAGCGTTGGTCGCCGCTCACAAACTGCCGAAGCCGAAATTTTCGATCCGGTTTATCGTGTGGGGAACGGAAATATTCTCCACTGAGAATTATGTCCGGCTGAACAAGGATAGCCTGAAGAATATCCTTGGGGTTCTGAATTTTGATGAGATTGGAACGGGGGCTACCCGGAACTGCCTGTACTTCGAATCCAACGATGTGAAACAGAACGAGCCGTTGCTCAGATTGCTGGATAGCATCGGCGTGGCACACGCCGGCAAACGAGGATACTGGGAAGAGTCCACAACAAATCCCTCGCAGGGTGGAACCGACTCGTACGTTTTTCTGTCTGAAAGTCTTCGGAGACTGAGGGTCCCCGATGTGAAGATACCGTCTGTGACGATTTACACCGGAGCCTGGAACGAACTCAAACCGCTCCCCCAAACGCCGGGATGGAACTCCAAGGCGTGGAAGGGCCCGCGTGATACTGTGTACGTCGACTTCTCAGCGTACTACCACTCCTCACTCGACATTCCGGACCGTACGACCGAAAAAGAACCTTTCAACATGACGGGAGCCGTGAAGGCCCTCAGCATTGCACTCACAAGGCTCGCGTGGTAAGATGGAAGTGTAACGTGTTCAAAAGGGAAGGACGATTATGGAAGAGCCGGCGAGTGACGCAAAGAAAAGTGAGCAGACGGAACCTGAGAGCTGCCCTGCCAACAAGATGCATTACTGGCAGTATTGCGTCAACTGCGGTACGATTCTCGAGAGCCGCAAGTGCAAGCTGATCTGTCCGAAATGCGGCTTCTATCATTCGTGCAGCGAGCCCTGAGGGGGCTCGGCGGCAGCTCTTCACAGATACGTGCACCGTTCCCACACAATCCGACATTTTCCCATTTATCTGCATCGTATGACCGGACGCCAGAGCCCTCTGACTTTCAAACTCGGGAGTCGGGTGTATGACTTCAGTTCCCGGACGCACATCATGGGAATCTTGAACGTCACACCTGATTCGTTTTCCGATGGGGGAAAGTACTTCGACGTTGAACAGGCGGTCAGTCGTGGAATGCAGCTTGCCAGGGACGGTGCAGACATTCTTGACGTTGGAGGAGAATCGACCCGCCCGGGATCCGATCCGGTTCCGGAGGAAGAGGAGATCCGCCGGGTCGTACCTGTCATTAAGCGTCTCAGCAGGGATCTTGATCTCCCAATCTCGGTCGACACGTATAAATCAGGTGTGGCAAAGGAGGCCCTCGCTGCAGGAGCGTGCATCGTTAACGATATCAGTGGATTGACGTACGATGCCTCGATGGTTCAGGTTGTTCGCAGCCACGATGCGACAATTGTCCTCATGCATGTTCTGGGGACGCCGAAGACAATGCAGTCGAATCCTCAGTACCATGATGTTGTCAGAGAAGTGTTTGCCTTCCTGAAGCGTCAATCTGCTGTTGCGAGTGCATACGGCGTTGGTCAGATCATCGTCGATCCGGGGCTCGGTTTTGGGAAAGAGCTGCACCACAATCTCGAGCTCATGAAACAACTGCAGAAATTCTGCGAGCTGGGGTTCCCCGTGCTTGTGGGTCCGTCGAGGAAGTCGTTCATAGGGAAACTCCTTGACCTTCCTGTAGATCAACGAATCGAAGGCACGGCGGCGGCTGTCACAGCATGCATCCTTCGCGGGGCGCACATTGTTCGTGTTCATGATGTGAAGGATATGAAACGCGTGGCGGTGGTCGCCGATGCGCTGAAGCGTACGGAAATGAGTGCATGACAGCAGTCATAGTGCCGGCATATAACGCCGAGAACAGTCTGCCACGCCTTATTGCAGGGATCGAAGCTTTTATCCCGGTGGAGCGCATCGTTCTCGTCG
>DATJQB010000478.1:0-4316 GCA_035506075.1 Bacteroidota bacterium
GCGAGGCCGCGAATAGAAAAGGCAGCTCTGAACAGAGCTGCCTTCAGAAAACAGTGAATGAAACGTGAAACACCTTCAGGATCCGCGCTACATGGACGATCGTCTTGCCGAAATGGATGGTTCGATCCCCGCGCACGGGACTTACTGCCCGGGCGGTGCTATCTTTTTCTTCCTCGCCTGCACAGTCTCTCCCAGCCACGCGCTGTAGATCGTCACGACGAGTGTGAGGACTCCCCAAACGTAGATGATCCCGAGAGAATGAGAGATCGTCCTTCCCCAAAAATCGCGAAACTCCACCAGGAGCGTGGCGTCATAGAAAAGTGCGGCGATCGCGGGTTCGAGGATCGTGACACCTTTTGACTTGTAGCCGATGTAGAACGCGATGATCCCGAGGCCGAAGAAAAGCCAAATCCCCCTGCCCAGGTTATCCATTCCCATGTAAAAACCGTTGATGATGTACGAAGGGAGAAGATGGAAGATCACAAAAAAACAATATCCGATTCCCACCCACTTCCAGTCAATGTTCCTGAACGATTGTGCAGAGATCAGTCCACTCATGGCATACTCCTGTCGGGTCTATGGTGCACAACGGATGTCATCAGCCTGGTCACTCAAACACACCTTCATACTTCCAATCGACAAGATTGAATTGCCCCCCCTTCTTGAGGTTGGCAGAAATCCTTCCATCAGGGTACTTCGTCGAGATCGCCACAATCCTCACCGCATCTTCCGCCACTGTTACGTTGTACGTGCATGTTCCAACTGACGCAAGATGCTGCGGAATGGTGTACCCCGCGTATGAACCTTCCCCGCCATTGAGCGAGCGAGGCACGATCTTGTATTCGTACGCCTTGAACGCGACCATGTTCAATCCCCCGATCAGATTGTCCTTCTCCTCCTGAATCGCCTGGGCCGATCGCAACGATTGCTCGACATTGTGCCTAATGAACGCGATAGGGATCGTGGGAAGAGCCACTGCAAACAGAAGCACGCCCCCAATGATCGAAATCAGCGCCGATCCCCTCAGGGTGCCGCGCCCTACACCGAGCAGACGTTCCTTGCGTCGCTCGTACCATCCAACGAAGAACAGGGTCGGACCAATGACGAATCCGAACAGCAACCCAAGCAGGGCAGCCAACCGCATCTGGAGCGTGACAACTTGGGGCATCTGACCGCTGAATTCCCGAAGTGCATTGCCGATCGTGTGACCCGCTGCCACCACCCAGGGGAACAGGTAAATGCGAACGCCGGGATATTCAGAAACGATCAGGAATTTCCGTTCGAACAAAAAAACGAGGATGAGCGTAGCGACGGTCAGGGAGATCAGAACGCGGACGAAATCGGGAGAGAACTCGGCTTCCACATGGCCGGCAGAAGTTTCGGGAGCTTCAGTTTTCTGTGACATAGGAGATCCCTTTCTCGGTCAGTGTGAATTGTTCCTGCACACGTCCCCTCCGGCCGTCATAGTTTCCGAATTTCGGATCGCGGCCATGACTGAACGAGTGGAGTCCCACTAACAGAACGCTGTCGTTGGAGACTGCCCGGACGATGATCGAGCAACTATCCGATGGATTCTGGGACTTGTAGATGTCTGCGCCAAGTGTCGCGCCGTTGTTGAGTCGGCCAAACACCACACCAAGAGATTCTTTCTTCCTCATCCCTTGCTTGTGATACTCGTCGAGAACATTCAGCAGGATTGTCGTGGCGCTGCTCCTGAGGATGCCTCGCGTGACGACTGTCTGAATGCCGAGAAGACGATCGTGCTGCCAGTGGCACTCCTCGTCCATCCCCGACCAGGCTGAGTATGTCGCCACGCCAACGGCAGCTACAAACACCCAGGCAGCGATGCGCGCCGTAAGTGAAATCGGTGAGCGAATGGTGAACGCCGCGAGTGCAATCGAATAGACGATCAGCGGGATTGCCGCCAGGTTGAGTGATGGCCAGAATTCACTTGAAACCGGCGGGATGAAGAATGCAACAGACACAGCAGCGATACCACTAAGGAGCCAAATGATGATCATGAGGACCTCCTTCCAGGTACTGCGTTGCATGTAAGATGTGAGGCGGGACGAACGATTGTAGGAATTTGTAGGCTGAGATGCAATCCTTAGAATGACGTACCGGACATCCACCGAATGGATTCACAACAGAGTGGCCTTCCAGATCCCAGCACGGACACAGCTTATCTCATGAGCCTCTTGTACTTGATCCGGTGCGGCTGGTCCGCCGCGATCCCCAAACGTTCCTTGCGGTTTTGCTCATACTCGGAGTAGTTTCCATCAAACCAGATGACCTTGCTGTCTCCTTCAAAGGCAAGCACATGCGTCGCGACGCGGTCGATGAACCAGCGATCGTGCGAAATGATTACTGCACAACCAGCGAAATTGGCTATCGCCTCTTCCAGGGCACGAAGCGTATTGACATCCAGATCGTTCGTCGGCTCATCGAGGAGAAGGACGTTCGCACCCTCCTTCAGGATCTTTGCAAGGTGGACGCGGTTTCTCTCGCCACCCGACAGAACACCTGTCGGCTTCTGTTGATCGGTTCCGCTGAAATTGAACCTCGCAACATAACCGCGCGAATTCACTTCCCGTGTGCCGAGGCGAAGCAGCTCCTCACCTCCCGAGATCTCCTGCCAGATGGTTTTGTTCGGGTCGAGTGGACGGGATTGATCCACATACGCCAGCTTGACCGTGTCGCCAACGGTGATCGATCCCGTATCCGGTTTTTCCTGTCCCGTGATCATCCTGAACAGCGTGGTCTTTCCGGCGCCGTTCGGTCCAATCACCCCGATGATGCCGCCCCGCGGGAGTGAGAAGCTCATGTCCTCGCAAAGCAGATTATCGCCAAACGATTTCGAAACACCGGACGCCTCGATCACTACATCACCCAGCCTCGGTCCCGGCGGAATGTAGATCTCGATTTCCTCATCCCGCTTTTCGCCCTGCTCCTCGAGCATCTTTTCGTACGCGGCGATACGCGCCTTGCTCTTTGCGTGACGCCCCTTGGGATTGAGGCGAACCCATTCCAACTCTCTCGCGAGCACACGCTGCCTCTTGCTTTCCTGTTTCTCCTCCACGGCAAGCCGCGCCTTCTTCTGTTCCAGCCACGACGAGTAGTTCCCTTCGAATGGGATACCTTCTCCGCGATCCAGTTCAAGGATCCATCCTGCAACATTGTCGAGAAAGTACCGGTCGTGCGTCACTGCGATCACAGTGCCTTTGTACTGGCCAAGATGCTGCTCGAGCCAGGCAACCGACTCCGCGTCGAGGTGATTCGTCGGCTCATCAAGGAGCAGGACGTCCGGCTCTTTCAGCAGGAGCCTGCACAGGGCAACCCTCCTCCTCTCGCCTCCGGAGAGGACGTTGATCGGCGTGTCGCCGGGGGGGCAACGCAACGCATCCATCGCCATCTCGAGTTTGCTTTCAAGATCCCAGGCATTGAGATGATCGATTTTCTCCTGAAGCTTCGCCTGCTTCTCGAGAAGCTTGTCAAAATCTGCATCGGGCTCGCCCAGGGCGGCATTCACCGATTCATATTCCTTGAGAAGCGCGACTGTCTCCGCCGCGCCTTCTTCGACAATTTCCTTCACGGTTTTCGAGGCATCAAGCTCCGGCTCTTGCGGCAGATAGTCGAACGTTATCCCCTTCTGCGCAGTTACCTGGCCGAGATAGTCCTTGTCCACCCCCGCGATGATTCTAAGAAGCGTGCTTTTGCCCGCACCGTTGAGGCCAAGCACACCGATCTTTGCCCCATAATAGAACGAGAGGTAGATGTCTTTGAGGACCTGCTTGTTCGGCTTGTGGACCTTTCCGACGCCGATCATCGAGAAGATAATCTTGTTGTCGCTCATTGTGAACGTTGCCTGATTGATTCCGATTCGGTTTGATGCAGCGATGTTCTCTCTTTTATTATAGCCGATTTTGTAGTATGATTCCACAGGCGAATCAGTTTTCAGTTCCCCCCTTATTCAAAAAGAAGCGACTCTGAAGGACTTACCGACGATGAAGAAACTGCAGACACTGGCACTGCTCTCCCTTGTGACATTCACAGCATTCGGCCAGGTGAAACTTCGATTGCCCGACACGACTGCGGTCCCGGGCTCCTCAATCTCGATTCCCATCATCGTGGAGGGCTTCAGGAATGTCGGTTCCCTGAGCCTGACCGTTGCCTTCGACAGCCGGGTTCTCACGTTCAAAGGCGTCGTGAATCAACCGCAGTTCGGGTTCTTTAATTCCACGAAGCCGGAGGCGGCGAACAAGGTTGGAGCAATCGGACTCTCCTGGTTTAATGTAACGCCCTCTCTGAACATCCCT
>DATJQB010000479.1:0-12552 GCA_035506075.1 Bacteroidota bacterium
CCGTCCCTGACTTGTGCGGCGGATCGCCTCGAGAAGCTCGGTCGCGGCACTTTCTTTCGTGAGGTACCCCAGAGCTCCGGCCTTCAGGCAACGGACGGCATATTGTTTCTCAGGGTATGTACTCAGGATCAGCACTTTGCTCCTCGGTTTCTCGAGCATGATTTCCTTGAGAACATCGAATCCGTTCATGGTCGGCATCGCAAGGTCAAGCAGGATGACATCGAAGTCCTGGATCCGCACCTTCTCAAGCACCTCAGGTCCGTCCGAAGCCTCATCACGGACATGGATGTCAGGAGTATCGGACAATGCTGAACGCAAGCCGTGGCGCACAATCGGATGATCATCGGCAATCAGCACTTCAATCATGCTTGCTCCTCGTTCGTTTTGGGGATTGGAAGATTCACCGTCATGAGCGTCCCCCCGCCGGGGCGGGCCTCTATCACGAGGCTACCCTCAAACGGCCGCAGCCGCTCGCGTATGCCGATGAGCCCGAGAGATTTTGGGTTCCGAATCTGGGCTGCGTCGATTCCGATTCCGTTATCCATAATTTTGAGACAGAGCAACCCTTCATCATAGGTCAATGTGACCTCCACAGCGGTCGCTTTTGAGTGTCGGGCGACGTTCGTCATGCCCTCCTGGAAAATACGAAACACTGCGGTTGCCTGCTGCATCTGAATCCTGAGATCGGTCTCCGGGAGATTCAGAATGCACTTGATCCCTGTCCTCGCCTGAAAATCTTCAGCCTGCCATTCAATCGCGGCCACGATACCGAGATCATCGAGCACACCAGGGCGAAGCCTGGCCGACAACTGCTGCACCGACCTGATCCCCATATCGATCAGCGAGAAGAGCGATTCCGCCTTCTGAGAAATCATCTGGGGATTAGAAAACCCGACCCGCAGAAGAGACGAAACGTCCATTTTAACAGCCGTCATGATCTGTCCCAACTCGTCGTGGACCTCTCGGGCAATTTCAGATCGCTCCTCCTCTCTGACGCGGACCAGGTCCTCAGCTAGAAGCCTGAGCGACTCGCGGGAGGTGTACAATTCTTCTTCGACCATCTTTTTCTGTGTGATATCTTCCTTGATGCCAAGGAAATGAGTGATTCTTCCTTCGGAATCAAGAATTGGCGAGATGAGTGCCGATTCCCAAAACAGGCTCCCATCCTTCCTCATGTTTCGAAACTCACCCCGCCACTGGCGACCTGACAGGATCGTATCCCACAATTTCTTGTACTCGGACTGCGGTGTATGCCGCGATTTGAGGATGCGTGGATTCTTGCCGATCACTTCTGACATCAAGTAGCCGGACACATGCTCAAATGTGGGATTGACATACTCGATTGCCCCCGAAGTATCTGTGATGATCACAGACACCGGACTCTGCTCGACTGCGCTGGACAGCTTGCGAAGCTCCCGCTCAAATTGTTTTCGCTCCGTAATATCAGAGAACGAAACGAGCACTCTCGACATCGATTCGCGGGCCGAGGGTGCGACGGAGAGCCTCATCACAACCTCCTTCACGCTCCCGCGCGCATCCACCATGGAGATGTCTCCCGAAAACCTGTTCTTCCCGGCAGCCAGGGCCGTGATGATCTCTCTGAACACGGGCCAGATCGTGGCGGGGAACAATTGACCCGCATGGTGAATCAACTCTTCCTTCGAGGCAACCTGGAAGAATCTCACGCTTTCGTCGTTGACTGAAGTGATCCTCACCATCGCCGCACATCGTTTCAGGTCCACTTCGTGACTCTCGAGATGCCGCTCAAGGTCCTGAATTCCCGATGAGCGAATCCTGTCGAGTTCCTCCTTCACCCCTGAAAAATCCAGCTCCCAGATCGGAATCGCTGCGTCCTCAAAGAGCGAGCGGTATCGGATTTCGCTGTTTTCGATGGCGATCTTCGCGCGTTCCAGCGCGGTAATGTCGCGATTAATCACCACGATGCCTGAAATTGCCCCAGTGATGTCACGCAATGGGATCTTGGAAATCAGGATACTACGCTCGATCTCTTTCGTCACCTTGTTGTACCGTGACCTGCCGACAACGTTCAGGACGGGAACGCCCGTAAACATTACTTCGGACTCTATCTGTTTTTCCTCTTCCGCAAACTGCGGCGGGATGAGATCCTCATCGCGTTTCCCAAGAACATCTTCCTCGAAACTTTTGTTCAGAGCCTTTATAGCAGCCGGATTGACAAGAATGAAACGACGGTCCCTGTCTTTGACCACAATCTCGTCGGGAATTGAATCAATGATCGTCTTGAGGAGCGTGCGCTCCTCGTCGAGCTCCTGCTCACTTCGTTTCCGTTCGGTGATGTTTTCGTGCGCGATGGCAAGATACACGGCACCATCTCCCGGAAATCTTGTCGCACGACCAACGAACCAGCGTTTTTCCGTCGGAGAATGGCAAGCATATTCGCATGTGTACGAGTCGAGCTTTCCGCCAATGATGTCCCGGATTGCGTTCGCGAACGCTTTGGCACTTTCAGAACCCTCTCCAACAGCCCGATCGCACACCTCGAGATAGTTAGCCCCTTCGCATACGTCCCGTGAGATCACTTGATTTGACTCAGCAAAGTCACGCCACGCCCGATTAACCGAAATAATCCCGCCGGCCTGATCGATGACGCAGATGTGAGCTGCCAGGGCATCGATCGTTGCTCTCGAGAAGCGTTCAGATTCATGCAGAAGGTTCTCAACGCGTTTGCGCGCGGTAATGTCAATCCACATTCCGACAGCCTCAACGGGCACCCCCAGTTCATTCCTCGCAAGTGTGATGTGATCGGAGAACCATCGATAGACACCATCTGCACACTTCCACCTGTATTCACAATTTGCCGAGCCGGTCTTGATCACCGACGAGTAGATGGGTAGGATCCGCTCGCGGTCTTCCGGATGCAGCCGGCTGGACCAGAACGTTGGGTCTTTCAGAAACTCCTGGGAATCGAATCCCGAGATCTGTTTCACCTGGCTCGACATCCAGATTGTGCCGAGGTCCTCAGCAAGCCGGGCCGTGTAAAAAGCCATTGGAAGGGAAGACAGCACGAGCGATTGCTGCCTCTCCTTTTTCCGCACTTCCTCGATCGCGCGCTTCAGTTCGGTGATGTCCCGGACAAACGTCATGAGGCGCCCGGATCCGTCCGAAAGGGTCTTCGAGCTGACTTCGACGTCGAAACTCGTTCCATCCTTCCGGCGGTGACGCGATTCGAACCTGGATTGCCCCTGTTCCATGATGTGTGTGATCTGATCCAGTATGTCCGTTTGTGATTCGATGAGCTCGAGATCGGCGATGTGCATCGACAGCAATTCCGATCGGCTGTACCCAGACATCGTGCAGTAGGCATCGTTCACTTCCAGAAGCTTGCCTGATGCGTCGATGATCCAGAAACCGTCCATTGCGGTCTGCAAAATTGTCTGGTATTGCTGCTCCTTTTCTTTTCGTTCACTGAAATCGGTAAATAATGCAAGCAGCTGCCGCTCACCGTGATGCTGAAATGGGACAAACCTCACGGAGAGCCATGCCTGACGCCCGAACGTGCTTTTGTGAAACACCTCGATATCCCGTTCTTCGTTGGATTCCATCGCCGCCATGGCCGCCTGCTTGAGTCCAGACTCCTCCCACGATCCCAACGCGCGGTAATTCTGCTCCTGGAGCTGGGTTATGGTCGATCCCACCATTGACGCCGCTGCCCGGTTGGCAGCGATCGCATTCCCGTTCTCGGAGTATGTAATGATGCCGATCGGGGATGTTTCGAAAATTGTCTGACTGTACTTCAGCGCTTCTGCCAGTTTCTCCTCGGCAAGCTTCTGATCCTCGAGGATCCCGAGGAGAGCCTTTCGTGTCCGTTCGGACGATCGAAGGAGTTCGTCGATCTCCTTCTGCCTGGCGCGCAGGTCAAGCTCGACCTTTTTCCGCACGTCTACTTCCTCGGAGAGACGCTTTGCCGTCTCCCTCAGTTCCTTGTGTGTGTGCATCAGGTCAAGCTGGACCTCAATCTGCGCAAGGACATCTTCTTTGACGAGTGGCTTCGAGATGAAATCGATGGCACCTGACTTGTACCCTTCCGCCTTCGCTCCAGGCTCGGTGAGGCCCGACATGATGATCACAGGGATGTGCTGGGTGGCAGGGTCCGACTTGACGATGCGGCAAACATCAAAACCATCCATCCGCGGCATTTTAAGATCGAGCAGAATCAGCGAAGGAGGATTCGACTGAATGGAGCTCAGTGCCTCAGCGCCGCCGAGTGCAGTACGGACATCGTAGTGTTCCGCGGACAGTATCTCAGCGATCAGTTCGAGAACATCCGGCTCATCATCGACAACGAGAAGACTATCCCTGGCACTTATTGTTTTTTCACTCATGGTAGTATCCTTGCAGTCAAATCATTCTTCGACCGGCTGTTGGTCGGAGCCGCCTGCCTGGCACGCCCTTTTCAATGTATGTCTAAAGTTCTTTGACACTTGCATACCGGCGCGGCTGGCCGAGCTTCTCAAGAAGCATGTTCACTTCCTCTTTCAGCTCCTGCACCCGACCTTCACGCCCCAGGGTGACGGCCTGCCATCGCTGAAGCTCTACGAGTTGAAGTTGAAGTTTCTGCTCCGCAAGGATCCGATCGGTGATGTCCTTGTCTACCCCGCGGTATCCCTTGAGGTTCCCAAGCTCGTCCAGGATCGGTACGCCATTTGTGAGCATGCAACGACGGTGACCGTCCCTGGTGATGTTCCAGTTTTCCAGATCCTTGATGGGGGCTCGGCGGGCAGCAATGTCGGCGAAGATCGCCCTCACTCGTGATGCTTCTTCAGGCGGCATAAGATCGAACGGAGTTTTTCCGATGACATCACCCCGGGATGGACCAAAGAGGTCAAATCCAACTTGGGAGCTGTAGGTGTATGCGCCATTCACGTCCACTTCCCACACCCAGTCGCCAAGACTGAAAATGATGTCCCGCAGCCGTTCTTCGCTATCGTGCAGCATTTGTTCGGCGCGTTTGCGATCAGTGATGTCTGCGAAGAACAGTGCTGCCAGCTGTTCGCCATTCGGTCCGACAAAGAGTGTGGTTGAAACCTCGGCAGGAAACACCGTACCATCGGACCTCCGGTAGAGAAGTTCGCCGCGAGATTCTGAGGCCTCGTCGCGCCTGCGCAGTGCAGCAGAGAACAGTCGATCATTTGGATCAATCACACCATTCCGGCCACCATTGCGAAGCTCCTCGAGAGAACGCCCAAGCATTTTGCACGCCTGCTCGTTCGCTTCGTAGATCTCCCCGTCCGGAGTGCCGTAGATTATTCCAATCGGGCCATGCCGGAACAAAGCGTGAAGCTTTGCCTGGCTCTCAAGCAGTGCACTCTCAGCTATTCGCCGTTCTGTGATATCGATTGATGCAGAAAGTACAAATCCCCTTCCTCCCAGTTCTATGATGTCAGCATTGACAAGCACCGTTCTTCGCTCACCGTTCTTGCCGCGTATACGAGCTTCCAGATCACGGATTTTCCCGTCCGTTTTTAGCTGACTCTCGTACGCCTCTCGTTGTGAATCCAGTTCCCAAATACCGAGGTCGGTGCCCGTCCTTCCAAGAACTTCTCGCTTCATGAAGCCGCTCGCCCGAAGAAACGTGTCATTGACCTCGACATAGCGCCCTTCATCGAGCGTCGTCAGTGTAAGAATCGCCGGACTTGAATGAAACACACTTTCGTACTTCCGCTCAATCGTTTCCAGCTCCTCCGCCATTTGTTCCTGAATTGTGATGTCGGATCCGATCACCCCGAGGAGCGTCGTCCCAGTATGATCCTGGAAAGCGAACTTGTGTTTGAGCCATTTGTGCCTGGATCCGTCGGGATGCGTGATGATTTCCTCGAAGATTCCCGGGAGACCCGATGAGAGTGTTTTGGCGTCGTTCGCTTTCAGCCGGGCAGAAGTCTCTTGATCCCAGAGATCAACGTCTTTCTTCCCCCACCATGCAGCGTGCTCACAATGGAAAGCCTGTTCAAACGCTCGGTTCGCATAGAGATATTCCCCCGCCGCGTTCTTAATCACAGCGGTCGCGGGACTGTTTTCCGTGAACGATCGGAATCGGCGCTCCATCTCTCTTGCCTTTTCCTCAAGAGCCTTCTTCTCAGTGACATCCTGCACGGTTCCAATGATCCTCAGCGGCTTCCCATCATTATCGCGAATCATCGTGTACTCAGCAACGAGGTGGCGCAGCGACTTGTCCTTGCGCAGGATCCGATACTCCAGACTTCCTGGCAGGCCGGCCCGGTCTTCGAGGAGTCCGCTGATCCACTCTGCATAACGTTCCGCGTCATCCGGGTGAACGAGCTTCCCGAACTCCAACGGACCGCCCGAGAACTCGCCCTTATTCATCTGCATGATGTGAAACATCTCGTCCGACCAATACGCTTTCTTCGCCTGGAAGTCCCATTCCCAACTGCCGATCCGGGCTGCCCGTTGGGCGAGATTGAGATGCGACTCGGATTTCAGAGCTCGCATCTCTGACCGCATCCGTTCCGTCACGTCAGCGAAGGTCACATTGAAGTAGCCTTTTGCAGGTGAATATGCTATGCCCTCGAACCATTTGTCCAGATTTGATGCATACTGCACGTACCGCCAGGGTTCACCAGTCATCGCCACCCGGCCGAAGTTCTCGATCCATGCCTTGTCCAGGTTCGGCACGACCTCTAATGCACGTCTTCCAACGACGTCATCGCGTTTTGCGGCAAGGAGGCGTTCGAATTCGGGATTGACGTCCACGGTGACATAATCTTCCGGGGTCCCGTCTTTGTCGAGAATCATCTTGTGCATCGCGCATCCCGTATACATCAAATCAAAAAGACTCCGGAACTTGCTTTCGCTTTCGCGCAATGCCTCTTCAGCTCTTCGATGGGCAAGAGCCATGGCAATCGTCGAAGCAAATTGTTCCATCTGTTGAATTAGTTTCTCGCTGAACTGTCCGGTTCGCCTATCGTTCAGCTGGAGAAGTCCAAAGGCTCGGCCTGAGGCTTTCAGGGGTATGAGCGCAACAGATTCGTATCCTTCCCCATTACACCTGTTGCGGGTTCGGACTCCCCGGTCGTCATCGGTGGAATTCCGGAGAAGCTCGGAGGTGCAGTTGCTCCAGAAAGATCCGCCTTTGGTGAAGAATGGTTTTGAAGAATTGAACCTCCCGCACAGAATGTTGCCGCACATGCACTCCAGCAGGGGATTCCCCGCGGCGTCGCGCCTGATCTGTCCCTGGAGGTCCACGACGCAGAGAGAGTTCTCCATCTGAACGAACTCCTTTGGAAACCCGCGGGACTCAAAGTACGGGAAGTCATCTCCGTCCATGAGGCGGATGCCAATTGCCTCGCAGCCGGACCATTCCTGCAGAAAGCCTGTGACCGCTTTCATGAGTTCGTGAAGTGTGACATCAGCCCCAAGGACATTCAGCAGCGTCAGTGTAGCATTGCTCTCGAGTCTGTCGTCATTACGCGTGGCGGATGCCCCGTTGCCCGCTGCCGCATTCTGATCGGCAACCGATTCCTTCTCGGTCGCTCGCACGTGAACCCGTTTGTCACTCTTGCCCTTGCTCATGTTCCAACTCCCTGGTTAAACCTATCCGATGCTTTAACTCCCGCAAGATCACTTGCGTTGTTGTGAGTGGGATTGACTCGACGATGACGCTGCGGACCGCAACACGATCGGCCGCAGGCAGCTGTGATGTATCATTCCACGTTCGGGACGCGGAAGCGTTAGTGTCCGTCCACGAGAAACGTCCGCATCGGACTGACCGGCACGTTTCGACCTTCATGTGATCAACTCTGCGCAGTGCTGAACGCGGATGAATGTAGCATGATTCCTGGAGAAAAGCTCCCACATGTTGATCTCGCGCAAATTCTGTACGTCGCTTCGTTGTGGACAACTTGTGGATCAGTTGCGCATCGCGGGTGAGTCCTTGTCATTGTTTCGATGACATAACAATTCTGTCTCAATCAACCCGTACTGATGGGCATTCTGAAGTCGCTGAAAAATCACATGGTCGTTCAGAATGTCACCAAAAGTCGTCATTCCCTTCCCGGTATGTGCATGACTCACATCCGGGGATTATTTGACGCTGTCAAGTGCATAGGACTCATGCAGGCGGCGGGAGCCTGGTTCATCGGGTGTAAGGAGATTCTATGGAGCACCATGTCAACGTCCGTCTACATTGTAGTGCGTAGTACGGAATTTGACATCGAAAAGAGAGTTTCAATTACTGTATTTGACGCAAGACTCGTGCATTTTATGTCCGGTGCATTCGATGGTCAGAACGAAGGCGATCTTTCAACAGATCATCGAACCCTGTCCGCATAGTACTTCGACGGCATCGCTCGCGTGGGGGAGACCAGTATGGATGTTATTATTGTAGATGATTCACCGCTCATGCTTGAGCGGATCACAAATATTGTCAGTGCAATTGACAACGTGACGATTGTTGGGACCGCTGACAGTACATCGTCCGCCATCGAACTGATTGGACGGATGAGGCCGCACCTTGTGCTGCTCGATTTGCTCCTGAAGACCGGCAATGGACTTGAGGTCCTGAGGATGATGAAGAGTCAGCGGGTGGAATCAAAGGTCGCGATCCTGACCAACTATTCAGAGAAACAGTACCGGCGCATCAGCCTTGAAGAAGGGGCCGATTACTTTCTCGATAAATCTCAGGAATTTGACAAAATCGAACAAATCGTGCGAGGGCTTGCCGCCACAGACGGGAATGCTCCCCCTCACGCGCTGAAATCCGATCGCACAGAGGAGGCGAAAGAAACGACATAGCATGACATACGATGTCAGAACATTGATTGACGTTCCAACTCTTCAGCAGCTCACGGACCAACTTTATCGCGCTGCCGGTATACCATCGGCGCTTATCACTCCCGACGGTGAGATCCTGACACAATCGGGATGGCAGACAATTTGCACTCAATTCCACAGAAGACATCCCATCGCGGAGCGGGAGTGCGTGGCCAGTGATACGAAGCTGCGGGAAGAAATGCTGGGTGGGACCCGCATCGCAATGTATCGCTGCCCGCACGGACTTCTTGATGCATGCTCTCCTGTGCTCATTGAAGGCACACACATCGCAAATGTCTTTGTCGGTCAAGTCCTCATCGAAGCACCTACGTTGGAGGTGGAACAACAATTCCGCAAACAGGCTGAGGATTTCGGATTTGACGAAGTGGCATACCTGGGCGCGCTGAAGGACGTCCCCGTTTATCCCGAAGCGCAATTTCGTTCCGCCCTTTCTTTTATCGCCGCACTTGCTGAATTCCTCGCGAACGCTGGTCTCGCCCGGAAACGGGAGCTTGAATCGCGTGCCCGGCTAAATGACGGCAGCTCGCTGAACAAAGAGATCATCAGCAACTTGCGCGAGGGACTGATCGTGTACGACCGGGATCTCCGCTATCGAGTTTGGAATTCGTTCATGGAGCAATTGACCGGCCTCCCTGCATCTCAGGTGCTCGGACGACACGCGCTCGAGGTCTTCCCCTTTCTCAAGGAAGCGGGGGTGCATGATCGCCTCCTCCAGGCACTCCAGGGAGATCATCCGGATGAATCCGTGTTTTGGTACACTGTCGCTTCGAACGGCCGGTCAGGCTGGGCCATCGACAAGAGTGCACCGTTCAAAAACGCCCAAGGCGAGATCGTCGGAGTGATTGGCACCGTTCAGGACATCACTGCACGAAAGGAAACAGAGGACCAGCTGAGGCTGTCTGAGAACGAACTCCAAAAAGCGCAGCGCGTCGCCCATGTCGGGACATGGACATTGGACATCAAGGCAAACAAGCTGACATGGTCGGACGAAATGTACCGTATCTTTGGCATCGACAAGGCCACGTTCAAAGGCTCGCTCGATTCTGTTCTCGGCACTTGCATTCATCCCGATGATCGGTCCATCGTGGAGCGTTCGAATAATTCAGCCTCGGGCCTGGGAAAGTCAGGTCCTCTTGAATACCGAGTTGTTCACCAGGACGGCTCTGTCCACCACGTTTGGGCGGAGACGGGAGATCTCGTGCTTGATTCTCACGGCGCCCCCTCAACCCTCTCCGGGATTGTTCAGGAGATTACAGACCGTCGCAAAGCCGAGGATGCGCGCATGAAACTCGAGGTGCAGCTGTTCCAAGCTCAGCGCATGGAAGGCATCGGGACACTGGCGTCGGGCATCGCTCACGATTTTAACAACATCCTACACATTATTCTCGGCAATCTTTCGGGGCTTGAACGTGTCGCAGGTGACCCGGCAAAGCTCGGCAAGCGTATCGATGCAATCACCAATGCGTCCGAGCGGGCCACACATCTTGTGAAGCAGCTTCTCACCTATGCGCGCAAAACCGAAGTCAAACGCACTTCCGTTGTGGTGAACGATCTTATTCTCGACACTGTGAAGCTTCTGGGGGAAACACTACCGAAGACAATTGTCATCTCACTCGAGCTCGACCCTCACCTCCCGAAGGTGATGGGAGATGGGAACCAGCTCCATCAGGTGTTCCTCAACGTTGCACTCAATGCAAAAGACGCCATGGCCAGTGGAGGCGAGCTTCGTTTTTCAACCTCCGTCACGCCGGGACTGGATCTCAGGCTGAAACACCCCAAAGCGGGATCATCGTCATATATCACAATCAGGATCAAAGACACCGGCCTGGGAATGGACGAGAAGACCTGCGCGCAGGTGTTCGATCCGTTCTTTACCACGAAAGAGATTGGCAAGGGAACGGGACTTGGTTTGTCGGTAGCACAAGGCATCATCCAGAGCCACGAAGGCTTCATCGAAGTGCAAAGCAGCATCGGAGTCGGATCAACATTCAGCATCCACCTTCCGGTCACTGGTATTGTGCATGATGAAACCGGCCCGGCGCTTTCCGCGAACGCATCGATTTCAAGGGGAACGGAAACGATCCTGTTCATCGAGGATGAGCGCCAAACGCGTGAGACAGCGAGTGAGTATTTGTCCGAGCTTGGATATTCGGTCATCCTTGCAGCAGACGGCGACGAAGGGATCCGGGAATTCGCAAAACACAACGGCGCCATCGATCTTGTACTCTGCGACTACGGCCTGCCGGTCTTCACCGGCGAAGAAGTGTTCACGAAAATCAGGGAGATGGGCAAGGACGTTCCATTTATTCTGGTTTCGGGATTTCTTGAGCCGGACACAAGGACATCGATCCTCTCGAAAGGGGTCACGCTGATCGTCCAGAAGCCGTACAAGCCCGGTGACATTCTTACGATCATCCGAAGAATTCTGGATGAAGCTGCTCTCAGCAAACACGTCCACCCTGCAGCTTTCATCCCAACCGTCTGAAGAGACGCAAAAAAGCTGCCCCCGGATGAACCGCCTCCGGGGGCACATTGTCAGTTGGAATACTCCGTTTTTATTTGCACAGGTGCGATGATTCAATCAACCGGCCATTCCCCCGGGATGGCAAGAAGTGAATTCCCTTTCAGCATCCGCTGTTCATACCGCATACGTAGAACCCCATTTCAGAAGGTAACTTCCATTCTCCCTCCAAGGACCGTTGCAATATTGACCGCCGGTTCGATACCTGGATGGACGATGTGTTGCATATCGAACTGAAGGGCAAGCCAGGAAGTGAGGCTGGCACGATAGGTGAACTCAAACGAGAATTCACCGGTAAGGACATCTCTTCCCTCTTTAACCCTGAGCTGCTGAATTCCGATCCCGAGTGCACGTGAGCCAGGGCGATGCCAAGAATATCATCTTCCCTCCCTGAGAAGGGACCCGTGTACACGCCACCTGCACTCACGTGATAATCAAACTTATTGATCCTGCTGTTTGCGATGCCGCCGCGAAAGAAGAGGGCTGCCCCGCCAGCCGTCGACTTGTCACGACCGAGAACTTTCTGCTCGGCGAGAAAGTAGTCGCCACTGTCGCCTGCACCCACCGACGTCCTGCCATCAGATGCCGGAAGCAGGTACTCGAACGCCGAAGTGTAATGCCAGAACCCCAATGCAAGCTTCGCGTATTCATGGTTGCACTCCGTTGTCGGAGATGAAGCGGACGAGGAGGCTCCCTCCTCTCCACCCGGCAAGCTTCTCCGCATCCACCGAAAGGGCTGCATCGAGCATCTGCATGTATGCCATGCCCTGCTGCAAACCACCAGAGACGTCCCCGAAATTGTCCCCTTTGTAGGAGAATGAAAGATCGACCCCGTTCTCGGAATGGAGATTGCGAAGGCCACTCCACTCGCCATGTAGCTTCGACTGATGGAAAATGTTCGCGGCCCCGACAGGCCCGTCCCTGTGTTCCGGGGACTCTTGAACGTATGACGTCTTCAGGGAGCCTGGCGCGACGAAACACTGGGCCATGTGAAGCTTGCAGGGCTTACTGCCAGAATGGTCGATTCCGCTTCGTCATGCGCCTGGCGTGCAAGCGATATGCCCAGAACCAAAAGTAGGAGGCCCAATATCAACATTGTTCGTCGCATCATACGTCTGTCGTTGGTTCGTTCCTACGTTCGACGGCGCAGACGAAGTGCCAGAGACGTCTCTGGACATCGTGCGAAAATCACATCGTTTCGACGA
>DATJQB010000480.1:0-10203 GCA_035506075.1 Bacteroidota bacterium
ACAGAAGTGTCTTGAAGGAGAATGCAGAAATCACTAAGAAAATCGCGCGAAAAAAAGCGAAATTCCTAAGTGTTTCCGCGAAATAAATACGCGATTTCTTGAGGAAATAAAGTACCAAAAAAAAACGCCGACAATCTTCGACTGCCGGCGTCAGAAAAATCCAGCAAAACTGGGCTTATTTCTTCATGCCCAGAACGGCTTCTTTTGCTGCCTTGGCAACGCGGAATTTCACAACGGTCTTTGCCGGAATCTGGATCTGTTCGCCAGTTGCCGGATTGCGACCGATGCGCGCTTTGCGCTGTACCAGCACGAGTTTTCCGATGCCAGGCAGTGTGAAGGAATTTTGCGCTTCGCGATATGACAAGTGCGCCATTTCCTCAAGAATTGCCACGGCTGTTTTCTTCTTGAGCTCAAATTTGCTGGCGAGATGCGCTGCAATTTGGCTCTTTGACATCGGCTTTCCCATAGAAAGTCCTCTCTATAAAATTGTGGAGAGTAGTGTGGTTAGTTAAAGGACACCTGAAACAAAAACCTATAGCTCTTTACCCCGTCAAGCGACTTCTAAATTCTCCAGCAAATATAAGGGTTTTGAAACTAATGTCAATAGCAAAATCGAATTCACTCAATATTTACGGGCATCATCTCATCGTCCCACGACAAGTCCATAACCAAATGCACAGCAATAGTTTATGGGCGCAGAAAATCATTAATAAAATCAATAGTATTGCGACACCCGCGAAAACAGATGGAATGGGATGGAATGAGCTGAGTCCTGCCGCGGCGCTCTGAATCAACAGCCGCGACAATCGTCTCACGCGCGAATCTTCGCGGACGCTGCGAAGGACCTGTTGGCGAGATCAGAGGCTTTTTCGGGAAGTAATTTCTGATGGAGATTTTTCGCGCGTGACATCTCTCTTCATGTCTGCGAGATGGGTCATTCGCATGAGATCATATTCAACTTCGAAGTCTCTTTGCTACGACGTGACAACGCGATGCCGCTGTGAAATTCAACAAGAGTGTTTCTCATTCGTAACAATCACATAATACTTTTTGTCTTGTGTTTCTACTATTTGTTCGGTAGGTTTGTGCCGTTACAAATCAATACTCCTTCACTGAATTCCTTCAATCGTTCCGTGCGCCGTGATTTTTCTCCTCGCAGTGAGATACCTGTTAAAGTGCGCAATCGTTACGTTATCCCCAACATCCCCACTAATCCTATCATCCAACTGGAGGCTTGTATGAAGCTAGCCATGACCAAATGGTTCGCTATAGCTTTACTCGCATTGCTGTGCATCGGGACCTCCTCCCTGTTAGCTCAGGGCGTTACCACTGCAGCAATTGGTGGCAAAGTCCTGAGTTCTTCCGGCGAGGCGCTCCCCGGGGCCAATATTATCGCAACTCACGTCCCGAGCGGTACCACCTATGGAACGAGCTCCCGCCCCAACGGCAGCTATGTTATCCCGAACATACGTGTAGGCGGACCGTACACTGTCACGGTGTCATTCGTCGGCTACAGGAAGGTTGCACACGAGAATATTTTCACGAACGTTTCTCAGACGACGACGGTCGATTTCACGCTCTCTGAAGAAGCAGTCCAGGGACCGGAAATGGTGATCACGGCTCAACGCAACGCGGTCATGAGCGCAGGACGCACAGGCGCAGCGACCAACGTTGACAAACTGACCCTCTCCACCCTGCCGACCATTTCGGGCAAGGTGCAGGACTTCATCCGCCTGACGCCGGAAGCACGCGGTAATACAGGATACGGCGGAGATTCGTATGTTGGTCAGGACAGCCGCTACAACAACACGACGGTTGACGGTGCCGCGTTTAACAACTCGTTCGGCCTCATGGGCCAGGTTGGTGAACGCACAGGCGTCGCGCCGATCTCTCTTGATGCAATCGAGCAGGTTCAGGTGAACATCGCTCCGTACGACGTTCGCCAGGGCAACTTCGTTGGCGCCGCAATGAATACTGTCACGAAGAGCGGCACGAACGAATTATTCGGCACCCTTGCCTACGCGAAGCGTAATCAGCGCTACGTGAGCACCACCATCGGTACAAACGGCGGCGTTGCCCCATTCAATCCCGGCACGTTCGACTACGACAAATTCACGGTCAGCGTTGGCGGCCCCATCATAAAGAACAAGCTGTTCTTCTTCGCGAACTACGAAGGGGACAAGAACACTGTTCCGGGCACATACTACACGGCCAACCCGGGGTCGGCTCCCATCGGCGGGAACATGACAAGGGTTCTTCAGAGCGATCTCGATGCCCTTTCCACCTTCCTGACGAGCAAGTTCAACTACAACCCGGGCAGTTACCAGGGCTACAACTTTGAGACTCCCGGAAAGCGGTATCTGGCGAAACTTGACTACAATCTTGATCAGAACAATAAGATCGTGGTCCGGTACAACCGCCTTGATTCCTCCACGCCGGTTCTCGTGTCGAATTCCTCTTCGTTGGGCTTTGGAAGCCGGCGAGGCACGACCTTCGGCCTGAACTACGCCGCCTCAAACTACTCCATCCTCGAGAACGACTACTCGATCATCGGGGAATGGAACTCGATCGTCAGCGACAATATGTCGAACAACCTCCTTGTCGGCTACAGCTACAGCAATGAGAGCCGCGGCGATGTCGGCACCCTCTTCCCGTTCGTCGACATTCTGAATGCTGGAACAGTGTATACCTCCTTCGGTTCCGAGCCGTTCACGCCGAACAACGAACTCTATTACTGGAGCTATCAGATGCAGGACAACTTCACATGGGATCTTGGCGCCCACGTGTTGACGTTCGGTGTCGCGGGTGAAAAGTACCATTCAGAAAACGTGTTCTTCCCGGGCAAGCAGAGCGTTTACGTGTACAATTCGCTGACCGATTTCTACACGGACGCGAACAACTACCTGAACAAGGTCAACGCACCCGGTATCGCCCGCATGTTCCAGGTACGTTATATAAACATCCCTGGCATGTCGAAGCCTGTTCAGCCTCTCGATGTGTACTACTGGAGCGCCTATGCGCAGGATGAATACCAGGCCACCAAGAACCTCAAGCTGACCCTTGGCCTCCGCCTGGATATGCCGACATTCGGCGCCACCGGATTCGACAATGCCAACGCAGATGCTCTTACCTTCATGGATGAGACTGGCAGCTCTGTGAAGTATAACTCCGGAAAACTCCCGGATGCACAGATCCTCTTCTCACCGCGCCTCGGCTTCAACTATGACGTGTTCGGCGATCGCACGACACAAATACGCGGCGGAACGGGCATCTTCACCGGCAAGCCGGCGTATGTGTGGATCTCAAATCAGATTGGAAACACGGGCGTGCTGACCGGCTTCCTCTCGGTCACCAACTCCGGCAAGAACGAAACAGCTCCGTATCAGTTCAACCCGAATCCGGATGCGTATAAGCCGACAAACGTGACCGGCGCACCTGCGTCCACGTACGAACTCGCCTTGACAGATCCGAACTTCAAGTTCCCGCAACAGTGGCGTTCAAACATCGCCGTTGACCAGAGACTTCCGTTCGACCTTATTGGTACAGTCGAATTCCTGTATGGTCGTGAGATCAACGGTATCTACTACATCAACGCAAACCAGACGAATCCGAATGGCGCCTTCACGGGCGGCCCGGATACGCGTGCACGCTGGATCTCCGTGGCAGGAACCAACATCACCCGTATCAACCAGAACGTGCAGGACGCAGTCGTGATGAAGAACGAGGATAAAGGGTACAACTACACGTTCTCGGCTTCATTGGAGCGACCAATGGCCAACGGATTCTACGGCAAGGTTGCCTACAACTATGGCGTTGCCAAGAACACCGTTGATGCCGGATCTATCGCTTTCGGTTCATGGAGCGGCAATCAGGTTCCGAACAACCCGAACAACGCGCCAATCGGCTACTCCCCGACGTCTCCAGGAGCCCGCTTCTTCACATCGTTGTCCTATCGGGCCGAATACTTCAACTTCGGAGCGACGACGGTCAGCTTGTTCTGGGATATCTTCACCTATGGCAATGGAAGCTACACCTACAGCGGCGACCTCAATGGCGATGGAAACAGCGGCAACGACCTGGTATACATTCCGCGCACCCAGTCAGAGATGAACTTCGTCCCCTATACAACAGGCGGCGTCACGTTCACCGCTGCACAGCAGGCCGCTGCGTGGGATGCGTACATCACCCAGGATCCGTACCTCAGCAAACACCGCGGTTCGTATGCTGAGAGAGGCGGAGCGTTCCTGCCCCTCGTCAATCAGGCTGACCTGAGCATCGTTCAGACGTTCTACGCTAACGTTCTCGAGAAACGCCAGAATTTCGAAATCAGGCTTGATATCCTGAACGTCGGCAACCTCATCAGCAGCGATTGGGGACAGGCGCAACACTTTGTGAGCCTCCAGCCCCTGACAGTCGCGACTGCCGCCCAGGGCGGACCGGTCACGGCGACAGGCGCTCCCCAGTTCACGATGCGCGCAATCAACGGCGCACTCATGGATCATACGTTTGAGAGAAACAACGCACTCACAGACGTCTATCGCTTCCAGCTTGGACTGAGGTACTACTTCTAAGCATCACCGATTTGCAGAAGGCCGCTCCCGGATCCCGGGGGCGGCTTTTTTTTATATCTTCGCACAGCACGGAACGCACGCTGTGGACCTCCATCCTCCTTCAGATCTCTTCAAACGATCGCTCGCATCGGGCGACCTGCAAGCGTTGCAACGCTGCCCCAAAAGCGACCGGCACTCACACTCGATTCTCGCGACACGAATCGGGCGCATCGAATCCTGGATCGGCACACCCCTCCCCCGCCCACCGAACTCCATGCGCTCCCTGGATGAAATGATATCCTACTCACATGAAGTACTCTATCCTCACACTGTCACCTTTGACGGTTTCCGTTTTACGGCCGAGGGAGCGATTCTCGATGCGATCGATGATGGCGTCACAATTCTGGAGATGAGCACGGACGTTCGTTTCGCAGCGCTCTTCCCCGGCGGCCTCGATGAATTTGTGGAGTTCATCGGCCGATTGGCCGATCGATATCTGGAAAGGATCGACTTCCGTCCGGAGATTGGAATGTCCAAAGACCGCCCGGCCGACGGACAAGTGAAGCTTGCACGGGCATGCATAGATTCCGGGGTTTTTCGGTCCATTGACCTCTACGGAAATGAACTCGCACAGCCGGCAGGTGAATTTCGTGAGGCATTCGCATATGCCCGGAAGCGCGGGTTAAAGCTCAAGGCACACGCAGGAGAATTCGGCGGGACAGACATAGTTGAAGAAACAATCGATCAGCTGCAAGTAACGGAAATCCAGCACGGTGTCGCTGCCGCCCAATCTCAACCGACGATGCAGAAACTTCGCGACAGGAACATCCGGCTCAACATCTGCCCAAGCAGTAATATCGCACTGGGCGTCGTCAAACACATCCGCCAACATCCCATCAAAACTCTCTTCGACAGCGGTGTACGCGTGACGCTCAACACCGACGATCTGACGATCTTTGGAAAGAGCGTCTCAGAAGAGTTTCTCCTCCTCTACAACGCCCGCCTGTTCAGCGCAGATGAACTCGATTTGATTCGCCTCGAAGGATTGCGCGACTAGCGCTTCAACACAAACGAGAACCATGTAGTTCTCGCGTGTGCGACGTGACTGAATTGTTGTGAAGGCAAAGTCCTGCGCGAAGGAGCGCACAATGCTCTTCCAGCCTGCCTGGGCGGCCGACTCGAGAGGATGCACTTGATGGAACTACGGGAGGAACGATATTACTGGAGGTCGCTCGAGAGCTTGTAACGGACGATCCGATTGTTGTTGCGATCGGCGATATAGATGGTCTTGTCGAAGAACGCGACTCCGTATGGCTGATCGAACTGACGCGTACCGGAGCCATGACCGCCGAAGGAGTATCGTTCAACCCCACGGGTGGAGAATCGGAACAGGCTGTCCTTCGCGGCATCAACAACGTAGAGATTGCCCGTCGGGTCGATGGTCACACCCATGGGCTGGGAGAAACGGTTGAGCTTGAGAAGATCGATGTTTCCGTCCGTGCTTGGATAGAATTTCGACAAGTAATTTGTCGTCTGTCCTTCAGACAGGAGCTGGATCCACTGGACCTTATAAAAAGCCTTTGATCCGAGCTGACAGAAAACAAATTCGACGGTGCGATTGCCCGGAATTGTGGCAATACCGGACAACGTGCTCAGCGAAAGGAGCCCCGTGCCGTCGGGCGAGAACAGTGTTGTCACCGGGGACAGGAGCTGATCGTCCTCCGAGAACAGGAGGATGGCGATGTCACGATCAATGCGTGTGAGATCGTTCTTCGGGCCGTTGCGGCAAACATAGTACTGATTGTTGTAGAGCGTCGACACGCCCGCGAACCTGCGCGTGGAATCACCGGGTTCGAAATAGACTCGTTTCGGTTGAGCGCTGGCGATGTTGTGGCCGGTGGACACGAGATCGAGACGGTAGAGAGCTCCGAACGTTGTCTGGGTTGTCCTGCCGGGGAGCAGGGTGTCAAACTGTGCGCAGACCACGAGCTGAAGCCGCTTGTCTTCGCTGATGGAAACCGGGTGCTTGATCTTCTGTGAGTAGCCAATCACCCTGCCGATCAGGTCGAGCATGACGATCCGGTCGTTGTCTGTATCAGCAACGTAGACAAACGGTTCATTCCCCACGATCACAGCCTGCGGGTGATTGAATCCCGTCCACACAGGGTTCTGCTGCACGTAGACCGTGTCGCCGATGGAGGCATTTGTATCCCCCTGGGGCAGTGAATCGATCGGAAACTTCGATTCCTGGCATCCTGAGAGGAGGAGTACGGCAACGACGGCCGCGGCAAGGAAAACACGTTTCATAACTTCACGAACAATGAGATTCGATGTACACCGCCGAGATTTCTGAACGGCGCATAACCATAGTCAAGCGACACTGCGAACAAATCCAGCGATGCCGCAACTCCGACACCAAACGAGAACCGCTCTTCGTCAACATTCATCTTATAACCACCCCTGACGTAGAACGTCTTCATGTACTGGTACTCTGCTCCGATGCTGACATTCTCCGAGTTGTCGTTCGGGTGGTTGAGCTGCGCGGAGGTAGTCACGGAGTTCTTTTCGTCCTGGTAGGGCTCAAATGCAAAGCCAAACCGGAACATCGTCGGCGGCGAGAACTCCTGGAACTGCGACACCGTGCTTCCGTCGAGCGCCGTAATGCTCCCCGACGGGCTCGCCTGACTTCCGAAGTTCGTCACAACAGCCGAGAATCGCAGCGTGCTGAGACCGGTCCAATAGTACGTTCCAAAGTCGATCACGACGCCGCGCATCTTCAGGATGTCGAGCGTTTCTTCGTAGTAGCGCACAGTACCGCCGAAACTGAACTGGCTCGTCATCTTCCGGCTGTAGGTCAGCCCCGCCGCAAGGTCTCCATAGTGGAAATACGTCCCGTTTCCGTTCGGTTGAAGCTCTGTGGTCACCGGCATATCCTCGGTATGGAGTGTTGTGACCGAAAGCCCAACAGCGTCATCCGGCGAGAGGTGGTAAACCGCTCCGAGGAACTCGTGCTGCAAATCCACGAGCCAGGCCGTATGGGAGATGATTGCCTGGTTGTCGGTGAACTGCGAAATTCCCGCCGGGTTCCAGTAAAGAGCTGAGGCGTCGTTGGCAATCGCGACGAAGCTCTCCCCCATCGCTCCAGCTCTCGCTCCAACGCCAATCTTCAGGAACTCGAGGCCCGCCGTTCCCGCACGTTGAGCGCCAAGCGTCGGCATCAGCTGTGCCTGCAAAGCCGGCACAACGATGACGCTGCACAGAATAAGTACTATGAGATGGCGCATTCTTGCCTTCATTAAAACCTCATCGCCAGGCCAACAAGAGCGTTCCGTCCGGGTAGATACCGGGCGGGATTGAGCGGGAATGTCGACACCGGAGCTTGAAGCTGCGGATACATCGGGTCGTTCCAGCCGATCGGGGTCGGATCTCCGAGCGAATACGCTTTCCCGGTCACCGGATTGATGATCGCAGAATTCTTGTTGTCCAGGATATTCTTGACCTGAAGCGAGACTGTCAGTTCAAGTCCCACAAAATGGATGTACTTTTCGATGTTCACATCGATCCAGAACCAGGGGGCTCCCACATTCGCCAGGAGGTTCGAGTTGTCGGTGATGTATTCCGGCCTCCCGTTCGAGAGATAACCATCCAGCAGCGTGGGTGTGTAGCGCTTGCCGGATTCATAGAACGCGTGGATATTCACCATGTAGTCGTCGAGATAGCCCGCGCCGAGGCCAAAGAGCGGCTTGTCTTTCTGAACGGTAAATGTTGTTGTCAGATTGAACTGCATCGGGCGATCCCATGTCACGTAGTTCTCTTTGATCGTCTCGTCCTCGATGCCGCGGGCGACGAGCACAGCCTGGTCAGGGGTTGAACTCTTGCCTGTCGTGATGGAATATGCCCCGGAGACACTTCCGCGGAACCACTGCCCAATTCTCTTGCGGAACTCCACCTCCACGCCGCGTGAGCGCGCATAGTCGGAGTTCACGTACGTGATATAGTTGGAGGTCGAGAGACGGGCGCTCGTGATCTTTGCCTGCCTCGTTGTAACGTAATCGAAGATATCCTTGTTGTACGCGGTCACCGTCAGCACTTCGTCGTTCGAGAGCTGTGTCTGGAGTCCGAGCTCGTAGGCGACGGTCGTTTCGGGATTCAAATCGGGATTGCCAAACGTCTGGAACGTCGATTGCGCCGAAGATGGGCTCAGCTTGGCGTAGACGAATTGCGGTTTCGGCAGCTTGGAGAAATGACCGTATGAGAAGAAGAGCATCTGGTTATCGGAGACCGGATGCGAAATTCCAATGCGGGGGCTGAGACGTCCCTTCCATCTCCTCCCAAAAAGACTGTACGTGTGCGACATGTAGTCCTGGCGGATCTGGTCGGGAATTGTAATCACACTCAGGTTCTTCACCGCATCATCGACATACTTTCCAGGGAACCAGTAGTCGAACCGGAGGCCTGCATTGAGGACCATTCCGCTGAACGTGACGTTGTCCTGTGCATACATCGAACCCTGCGCCGGGTTGACCTTGTAGATATCGTTGTTCAGTCCGAGCGTGCCGATCCACGGTTCGTAGATGTCGACGTTTTGCATTTCCTGGAGCGTGAGCTCGAAACCCGCCTTGAACCTGTTCTTCTCTGAGAAGTTTTTCGTGACATCGAGCTTGAAGGTGTTCTCGATGACGTAGTGGTCGTGCCAGGTAAACCCGTTTCCATAATCATAGAACCCGTCACCCGGAATCACTCCGACGGTATCGTGTCCAAGATTATAATATTGTACCGGGAACGTCACGATATCGCGCGGTTCGGTATACTGCGTGTAGTCCTTGCCGTTCGCATCGGCCCGAAGGTTCGTATAGAAATGCGAGAACCTGAATTCGTAGAACAGCGTATTCGACAACGTGTGCGTCAGTGTGATGACGTGCAGCTGATTGTTGTGCGTATACGTGTTCGCACCATCGAGGATGTTCTGAAACGCGTACTGGTATCCGGGACTCGGCTCGACGTATTCGAGGTTTGTCTGAAGCGACTGCGAGTTCTGGTTGATGGCGACCGAGTGATTGTATGAATAGGTGATCCGTATGAGCGGCGAAGGTCGCCACGTCAATTTGCCGAGAGCGAACCAGTTGTTGTCTTCCCGCGGCGCAAACCGCGATCCATAGAAGGTCGACGAAACAAGCTGCTGCGCCCTGACCTTTGTGAAGTCGTCCGTCAGACCTGCGTAGATGTTACCGAAGAACGAAATCGTCCCGGGGATTTGAATACCGAGAAGCGGGAGGAAGGACGTTGTAATTGGTTCAGGTCCGCTGAGCGTTGCCTCGTAGATGTCCGTGTTGAAATTCTGTGCAATTTTACTTGGCAGGCCAAGCTGATCCTTCTTTCCAGAGATGCTTCCCTGATACTTCTGCGTGCCGTCCTTCAGCGTAACATTGACGATGCCTGAGGTGGCTTGGCCGTATTCTGCATTGAAACCGCCGGTCAGAACTTCCACTTCCTGGACCGCATCAGCACTGATCTGGAGTCCGAAGCCTGTTCCTGCGAGAGGATCCTGGATTGAAATTCCATCCAGCAGGTACGCGTTCTCGCTCGCACGGCCGCCGCGGATGTGCACCTCATTATCCGTCTGCACGACGCCAACCTGCTGCGTGACCACCTC
>DATJQB010000481.1:0-3496 GCA_035506075.1 Bacteroidota bacterium
GTCGACACAAACATTGCGAAGATCGATTCTCCGATGATGAAAGACACCGCCCGCGTTATCAAAGAGATCAATGGCAAGAGGGTTCGGTTGACCGTTACGGGCATGGGAAAGACCGTGAAGACCGAGGCAGTCGATCAGTTCGAAGTAACCCCGGCGATGCAGATGCAAGGCGCCGGGAACCCTGCCGATTATATGCGCAGCCTCTTCGCGAAACTCCCAGAGCAGGCAGTTGGTGTCGGCGAGTCTTGGAAGCAAACCGCCCCCGATACTGTCAACGCCCAGGGTTTCAATATGATTGTAAAGCCTGATGTCACCTTCAAAATTGAAGCGGCTGAGAAGTTTGGCGGCTATGATTGCCTGAAGATCACCTTTGATGGCCCCTCCTCCGAGTACGGGACAGGCTCGCGCAACGGAATGGACCTTGTTCTTGACGGCACGATCAAGGTGAAGGGAACAGCCTACTTTGCACCAAAGGAAGGCATCATCGTTGGCATCGACCAGGCGACCACGACTGACATGAACATCTCTGGAACCGGCGAACAGATGTTCTCGATGACCCAGTCGTCCACCGTCGCATCGAAAGTAACGCTGTCGAAGTAACATCTTGAAGGAACAAGAACAACGGAGTCCGGCTTCCTGCAGACCGCACCACCTGCCGGGAGTCGGACTTCGTGCCTCAAGAAGTTCAGAATTCTTCTTTTCCAAGGAGCCCCTATGAACCTCCGACGCGCCTCACTTCGCGTTCTCGTCATCCTGACCCTTGCGGTTTCCTCTGTTCCGATGCACGCCCAGCCGGCAGCAACCTCCGGCACCACGATTGGCATCGCACGCGAGGAATACAAGCATCGACGCGAACAACTCATGGCGGCGATGGAGCCGAATTCCATCGCGATCTTCAAGGCAAAAGACCCCGCGAACCGTTCCAACGACGTCAACTACCTCTACCGCCAGGAAAGCAACTTCCTCTACCTCACGGGGTGCAATGAGCAGCGAAGCTACCTCCTTCTCTGCCCGGAAGGAGTGCAGGTTGACAGCGTCACGACAGTGAAGGAGGTGTTCTTCATTCGACCTACTACCCGGAGCGCAGCTGGTGAAAGTCTCGGCCTCGAAGGCGCCAAGCGCGAGCTTGGCTTCACGACAGTCTTCCAATCGTCCGACCTCCTCCCGTTTGTCAAGAAAGCGCTCGTCGGGAAGAAGATTCTGTACTATCCTCCCGGCACCCCCGATCTGATCACGGACCCGTTGATGGAGAAGAAATCGATCATCTCCCGTGAAGTGAGGATGGAACTTCAGGCTTCCTTTCCCAACCTAGAGGTGAAGAACCTCAACTCGTCCGTCGCCGGACTGAGATGTGTCAAGTCTCCCGCCGAGCTCGCTCTCCTTCAGAAGGCGATTGACGCGACGGTCGTCGCGCACATCGAGGCGATGAAGAGCTGTGAGCCGGAGATGCATGAGTATGAGCTTCAGGCATTGATTGAGTACTGTTTCACGCGGAGCGGGGCTGAGTACACCGGCTTCCCGACCATCATCGGGTCAGGACCTAACTCGTGCATCCTTCATTACGAAGCCAACAGACGCCAGATGAAATCAGGCGACGTCGTCGTGATGGACATCGGAGCGGAGTATCAGGGCTACTCTGCCGACATCACGCGCACAATTCCGGTCAACGGGACATTCAGTGCTCCGCAGAAAGAGATTTATGAAATTGTTCTCCAGGCACAGGCCGAGGCAGCAAAAGAAATGAAACCGGGGACGCTGCCAAATGTCCCGAGCCAGAAAGCGTACGATGTCATCGCTGCCGGGCTGATCAAACTCGGCATCATCAAGGACAAAGCCGAGGCGCGGACGTATTACATGCACGGCCTCAGCCACCACATCGGCCTGGACGTGCATGACCCGGGTCCGATGGGAAAGCCGTATGAGCCCGGGATGATCGTAACGGACGAGCCGGGCATCTACATTGCTTCCGGAAGTCCGTGTGACAAGAAATACTGGAACATCGGCGTCCGCATCGAAGACGATGTCCTGATCACGGCCGACGGCAACAAGATTGTCTCGGCAGGTGCACCGCGGACTGTGAGTGAGATCGAGGCGCTCATGAAACGACAGGGTCTCGGCAACGTAAAAATCGGAGCGAAATAGGATTTCGCGGATTCAACAACCATCTATCGGGCTGGAGCACAGGAATGGATACACGTCAACTGCAGCATTGTGCGACTATCATCAAAAAACATAAGATCGAGATGATCGATCTGAAGTGCATCGACCTCACGGGCTATCTTCATCACATCTCCCTGCCCGTGTTTCCGAACATCATGACGAAGCTCGTCACTGAAGGTGTCGGTTTCGACGGCTCGAGCTACGGCTTCCGGAAAGTTGAGAACAGTGACATGATCCTTCTTCCCGACCTGGACACTGCCGTCATCGATCCGTTCCGTACCGAACCCACCCTCAGCTTCTATGCGAACATCTTCCTGACCGATCAGAATCGGACTCCGTTCTCGCAGGACGGGCGCCTTCTCGCCAAGAAGGCCGAAGCGTCGCTTAACAAGCTTGTCGGCGTCGATGCGTCGTGGTGGGGACCGGAATTTGAGTTCTACATTTTCTCAAAAGTGCGGTTCGACACGAGGACAGCCTCATCCTACTATGAAGTGGAACACGCGGAAGAATTCTTCAAGAATGCCTACCATGCCGCAAACCCGTTTGATGTCTACGACGATTTTCGTGACGAGGCATGCAAAATCCTTAAACGATTCGGGATCAGAGTCAAATATCACCACCACGAGACGGGTGAACGGGGCCAGCAGGAGATTGAGACCTATTTTCACAATCTCCTCGCGACCGCTGACAACATCATCACAACAAAATACGCCCTTTTCAATTTCGCACGACAGAAGGATCTCTTCGTCACCTTCATGCCGAAGCCGATGTACCAGCAGGCAGGCAACGGGCTCCATCTCCACCTCTTCCTCACCAAAGACGGTAAGAATGCCTTCTATCAGAAGGGTGAGTACGGGAACATGAACCAGCTGGGAAGGTACTTCATCGGCGGCATGCTGAAGCACGGCGCGGCACTCTCCGCATTCACGAACCCGAGCACGAACTCGTACAAACGACTTGTGCCGGGCTACGAGGCACCTGTCGCGCTGACGTACGGGACAGGCAACAGGTCTTCTGCGATCAGGATTCCGAACTACGTCAACAATCCGGAAGAAACGCGATTCGAGTACCGGCCGCCCGATGCCACGGCAAATCCCTATCTCTGCCTTTCGGCCATGTTGCTGGCCGGGATCGACGGCGTCGTAAACAAGATCGATCCGGTCAAGGAAGGATTCGGCCCAGTCGGCAGCAACGTCGACGAAATGGAGCGGGACCACATTCGATTCCTCCCGCGGAATTTAGCGGAGGCGCTTGACGCATTGGCGGCAGACAACGAATTCCTTCGCAGAGACGGCATTTTTTCCGATGAGCTCATCGATCAATGGGTGAAGATCAA
>DATJQB010000482.1:0-2009 GCA_035506075.1 Bacteroidota bacterium
CGCTCCATTGACGCAGAGCGACCAGACACTGTGATTGGTCAGGCCTGTGTTCACGGCAGCCCACGTTGAGCCATTGTTGGAAGATTGGAAAACACCGCCCGTGTCCAGCGAGGCGAGAAGGTCTTGCCCGGAAGTGACCAATCTCCGCACAATGCCGCCATACGGCCCCTGAGCCGACGTCCATTGCGCGTGGGAGTCAAGAGAAATCAGAGCGATAAGAATCAGCACGGTGACAAATCTGCTATTCATTGGTCTGTTCCTGATTGTTTCAAGGATGGTTCTGCCCTATACTGACATCACGCAAAAGAGGGGCGAAAAGTGACATCGCAGAAGGTCCCCCTTTCCCCGTACCACTCTACCAATGAGTCATACCAGGATTGATTTTCGAATCAAGCGGGGGTAGATTACCACGTCCAACCCGCCCCATAAAAGTGTGGAGCCACGGCAATATGCATGACCTGCGTATCATCCTGAGAGCATTCCTGATACTGGCAGTCACCGTTTCACCGCTGTTTGCACAACGAAACGACCCTGCCGGTACCCGCCGTGTTGCGGTTAAATGGCCGCACCTCCATGGAGGAGGGACGATAGGTATCAAAAACGGGAAGGTCCTCAGGTTCGATTTTGCACAGGGCACCGGGACAGTGAAGCGCGACTCGTTCCAGTGCAATTCCGATGAAAATGTCCGCATGGTGATTTCCCTAGGCGATGTTCACGACGAGCCTGGCAGTTCTCCCACTATCGTTAGTGTCAAAACGGACGACCACCCGTTTTCCTTTTTCCTACGGGATGTCGACCCGAAGTACCCGATCTATATCCCGGAGTATCATGTCGTTGTCACCGGCGTCGGTGACGCGCGATCCTACAAGGAGATCGAGGCGGACGTCCAGAAACGCCACGGGAGAACAAAACTGGAGCAGATTGAAGGTGAACCCGAAGAATCATTCGATTCGGCCGCCGTGCACACACGCAATCAGCCCTGTCCCACATGGCTCGGTCTGAGCCGGGACATCCGGATCTTTGACCTCGCCGACAATCGCACGAATCCCGCCAGCGAGATGAATTGGATCACTCCTCGCAACGCGTCGGCGCAGGTGACATTGCCTGAGTTCGGCAACAATCCGGTCGCCTATGCCTATATCGCCGGCCGCGGGCAAGGCGTAGCTGTGAATACTACCCGACGGTTGGAGGATGGAGTGCTGCCAATTTTGCACTCCACGATGATCGACGATGACGTGGAATACCGTTCCACTGCGTTCGTGACGCTTGAGCGCTCCCCTCTGACTGCGCAATCACTCGCGGGAACGGACTGGCGTGTGGCGGACGATTTCAGTATTGGACATATGCTGACGAAGGATCAAGAAGAGGAAGTGAAGCCACGGCTGCTCGCTGAGGGGAACAAGACTGAGACCACCGTGCTGTATGTCCGCACCGAAGCGCTCAATTTGGCTGCTGTTCCCCGCTACGTCTGGTTCAAAACAGTACGCCCCGTCGTAGGACAGTGGATGAAGATCGATTACACTCTCGACAGACAAACGGGTTTCTCTTCTTTTCGTTCGGGCGATGTATTTGCGATCTCCCGATTGAACGGTCGGCCTCTACCAGATGAGGAGATGTCGGTGCTCGTACAGCCAGGAGAGAAGGCGGTGTTCGAGTTCATTCTTCCTCATTCTCCCATATCCCGCGACCGGGCGATCGAATTGGCGACGCAGTCGTTTGACCAGCGGTTCGAAGAGTGCAAACTGTTCTGGAACGACAAGTTGGCCGGGGCGGCGCAAATCCAGGTTCCGGATCAGCGGATAAGTGAGATGATCCGGGCGGGCTTGCTGCAACTCGATATGATTACATATGGAAACGAGCCGGACAGCACGCTGGCCCCCACGATCGGGATCTACTCCCCTATCGGCACCGAGAGCTCTCCCATCATCCAATTCTACAACTCGATGGGGCTCTCCGATATCGCAAGGAGATCGTTGATGTTCTTCCTGGACAAGCAGCATGACGACGGG
>DATJQB010000483.1:0-4520 GCA_035506075.1 Bacteroidota bacterium
GAAGCTGAACCGCTCGTCCTCGCGACGCCGGGCGGTCATGCGTCCGTCTCCTTTCAGGCCGGCGCGGTATCAAAAAATCTCTATGTTACGGCGTGTGATGGAGGCGCGGATCCGTCCGTCTCAGCGCAGGTAGCGCGAGCAGCCGGAGATGTTTTTACGGTCGGACCGGCGGGGGCAGACCTGAGGAATGGTGTGTCGATTCACATCACTGACGCTCATCTTGATCCGACTGTTACGATCGCCGCGTTGCGCGATGGAAAATGGCTTGCACTTGCGACCCGAAGGGACAAAGATTCAGGTGCGCTTGTTGCCTCCGCAGACCGCCTTGGGGTGTTCGGAGTCATGAAATCTGCTGACGTCGATGGTGCGCTGCAAGAGATCCCGATGGAATACGAGCTCTACCAGAATTATCCCAATCCGTTTAATCCATCGACAGTTATCAGCTATAGACTGCCCGCCGGGTCTGCAGGTCCCACGGCGACGACCTACGTCACGCTGAAAGTATTTGATCTCCTTGGACGCGCAGTGGCGACCCTTGTGGATGGGGCGATCGCACCAGGATCGCATACAGTTGTGTGGGATGGACGGGACGGTTGGGGGCAGCCGGTCTCGTCGGGGATGTATATCTATCAGATTCGTGCGAGCAACTACGTCTCGGCGCGCAAGATGGTTTTGCTCAAGTAATGTCGGCAGTTCATGCGCTGAATGTACTTTCTTACCGGGAAATAGTTTCTTTTGCCCGGGTCGATTCCTAACTTTGTAGAGCAATGAGAACTGCAAGCTTTGCCGTCCTTCTTTGCGTGCTCTTCTCGTGCAGAGCGACCGAAGCAACAGGTGGAAGAGAGCTGGCGTATCAGACTATCGCGGAGCAGAAGCTTGGCAAGGGAGCTGAATGTATCCTGAACTCCTCGCGGAGTGCCGTGCTTTGCTTGATGAAGTCAAAGCCGACACAATTGCAGCCCCAGCAGCAAGTTTCTTTCTTTGTTTTTGATGTGGGTACGAAGGCGATCATATTCGAAGACGTGCTCCCGAACGCATCCGTGAAATGGATGGATGCAACTTCTGTTCTCGTGCTCGTGACGCCGGGTACGCAACGGGACAACGCGGATTCCGTCCCGGCAGGATCGGGATATGTGTTTGATCTCCTCACAAGAACGACCAGGGAGCTTCGGAGCTCCGACGTACGGTAAGCATCACCAGGGAGACTTTCTTATGAGACAAGCGATCTTCCATCTCTATTGCGCCGTCGGCGTGTGCATCATCTTCATTGCCTTGGCGCAGCACCGGGAAGGGCGGGAAGACGAGCGGGGGACCGATCTCTCGGAACGACAGAGAGAGTACACGGAAGGGGCGCGCGAGGAGAAATCCGAGCCGGAAGATGCTCCGGCAGAATTTGAACGCTATGAACGCGACATCCGCACCCGCGACGGAGAATCCGCGCCGGCGTATCCGGCGAACTACAGGATTCTCGAAGTCCAGAAGGCGGCCGAACGCAAAGCTGCAACGCTGAACAAGGTTGCAACGCTTCCGTGGACCGAGCTTGGGCCGGGGAATGTAGGAGGACGCACTCGGGGGTTGATTGTTGATCCCGATGATGCGGCGAAAAACACCTGGTTCGCGGGCTCCGTTGGAGGTGGAATCTGGAAGACGACGAATGCAGGGAGCACGTGGGTCAACAAGACGCCGGGTGTTCCTAACCTGGCAACTGTCACAATCGTCATGGCCGCGAGCAATCACACTGTTCTGTACGCCGGAACCGGAGAAGGATTCGGCAACACCGATGCGATCCGCGGAGATGGAGTTTGGAAAAGTACAGACAAAGGGGAGACATGGAAGCAGCTCCCGGGAACGGCGTCGAACACCGATTTCTCTTACGTCAATCGCCTGCTCGTTGATCCCGCGAATGAGAACATCGTGCTTGCTGCGACGAACACGGGAATCTTCAGATCGGTTGATGGAGGAGGGACGTGGACCTCAGTCTACCCCAGCGGCGGGAATGGCGGAACATACCGCATTCAGCAAATCATCGCGAACCCGCAGAACTTCAATACAATCTATGCGACGCGAAACGGCAAGGGCGTTCTGAAATCCGTTGACCGCGGACGAACATGGAATGCCTCTTCCATTGGGATCGGAACGGGGGCACGGTGCGAACTTGATATTTCACCTGTCGATACCGCGCGGCTTTTCCTCGCCATGGAAACCAGCAGTTCGGTGTCTGACCTCTATGTCTCTGATGACGCAGGAGCGACATGGGCGATCGCTGCACAATCAAGCGGAACGCCCCCGAACTGGCTGAATGGGCAGGGCTGGTATGACAATGCGGTTGCAGCGCATCCTTTCGACAGGGACATGTGTTTTGTCGGTGGGCTCGATATCTACAAACTGCAAATCACGGGCACCGGCGGCCAGGCGTCCCCCACTGTAGGTGAGGTTTCGCTCAACGGGTCATCTTCGTTCCTGAGCTTGCTGAACATGTCCGGGGTTGAAGTGGCAGGCGGAGCCTATGCGTTTCCGGCGACCTCGTTTTACGGGACGCTGGGGGCTGTCAATGTCAGCAATGCGGATTATGGTTCGGTCGAGATACGGTTCGGTCCCGGCATCACTCAGAAGGCGCACAGGTTCAACGTTGTGACGAGTCTTGAGACTCCACCATATCTCGACTACGTGACGGTTCCCTTCCAGGTGTGGGATATCACGAACAACCGTCAGTTGATGGTATCATTTAATGACCCCGATCTCTCTGGGGCATTCAAGCTTGTACCTTACAATGCATCGAATCCCCGAAAAGAATATATCTTCATCCATGCCCTTCCCTATGACGGAACAAATCCGGATTCACACATCGCGACAGCGGGGGGCGAACGTTACAAGAATATTTATGTTGTGTGGCCTTCCCTTGCAACGGGAGCGACATGGAATCCCAACAGTCTCCCGAGCTCGAATGTGCGAATTATTGGTTGGAGCATCCCGGCGAAGACAAGATCGTCGACACGCATGACCAATTGGGTCCAGAATCAGTCGCAGCCGTATGTGCACGCCGATCATCATAACATCACGATTATTCCGTTGAGTGCGACGACGCAGAGTTTCAGGATCCTGGATGGCAGCGATGGCGGCGTCGCTATTTCAGACAACAGCGGTACCTCCTTTGCCAACCCGAACCTGGGATTCAACACAAGCCAGTTCTACGGTGTCGACAAGATGCACGGCGGGAGCCAGTATTTCGGCGGAACGCAGGACAATGGAACGTGGCTTTCACTGGCGTCCCCGACAGCCAGATCCTCGTGGTCAACGGTCATCGGAGGGGATGGATTCGCGAGTGTTTGGAATTACAAGGACCCGACCAAGCTTATCGGCAGCCTCTACTACAACGACATTCGCAAATCCACGAATGGCGGCGCCACCTTTGCTTCATCGACCACCGACCTGGCCGATGTCGGAAGCGGCCTTGGTCCCTTCATCACTCAAATTGGGAAATCCAACAGCGATCCGGACTTGTTGTTCGTCGCAGGGAATACGGGAGTGTGGAGAAGTGACAATTTCGCCGACAACTGGACACAGTGGAAGGTCGCTCAGGCGGATTGGGGATTTGGAACCGGGGCGACTGCAGAAATCTCCATCGCAGACCCCCAGGTTGTCTGGGCGGGAATCCGGATGTCGAACAGTGGAACCACTGGAAAGATCCACGTTTCGACGAACGGCGGCGTCACGTTCAACCCGACTGTCAACTACACAGGTGTGACGCTCGGCAGGCTTTCCGGCCTCGCAACCCATCCAACCGATCCGAAAACCGCCTACGCACTTTTCTCATTTGCGAAGGCTCCGAAAATTCTGCGCACGACAGACCTCGGTCAAACCTGGCAGGATATCTCCGGCTTTGGATCCGGTTCCGCGAGCACGAACGGCTTCCCCGACGTGGCAACGTACTGCCTTCTCGTGATGCCGCACAATCCGTCAGAACTTTGGGCAGGAACGGAAATCGGGCTCTTCATCTCCACAAACAATGGTGCATCATGGTCTTACTCAAACGATGTCCTGCCGGCCGTCTCGATCTGGCAAATGCGCGTTGTCGATGATGAAGTGGTCGTCGCCACACACGGCCGCGGTGTTTGGTCGGTGAAAATTCCCGCTTTGCTCTCAGCGCCGCCTGTTGTCGCGACACTTGCTCCGAGACTCAACAAGTCTGCCCAGGCTCCGGATGGATCGCTTTCGATCAGCGTCAGCCTCCGCTCGCCATACGATTCCACACAGATTTTGGTTAAAGGTGTCCGGTACCTGACGCTTCCATCGAATGTTGCGGCGAAGGATACTGTGATCCCGTACCAGGTCTTGAAAGCGGACTCTTTGGGCATCAGCGTCACTTCGTACAGAGGGGGGCGGGCGTATCTCTCCTCTGTTCGCGGGGCAAACGTCGTTCCGGCGCAATCTTCGCGGACATCGTACGTCGACAACTTCAATACATCGAATTCGAACTTCACAGCGAACGGCTTCACACTCCAGACGCCGAGCGGGTTCCA
>DATJQB010000484.1:0-7119 GCA_035506075.1 Bacteroidota bacterium
TTCTTCTGTGCAATAAGCTTCGAATTGATCGCACTCAGCTCTGCCGCCACATCCACACTCTTGGCCCTGTCAAACCGCTCGATGTCCACCACAACGACGTCGTGCAGGTTGGTGATCGCCCCGTTGCCCAGCACCTGACGGCTCTGGCAAATCACTTCGTCCTGCGTGATGTTGTCCACATTCAGTTCCTCAGCCTCCAGGCTCAACACAAGCGGACGAATCTGCAGGAGGGCGAACTCCTTCGGCTTGCCTGGCGCGACATTCATGTTGACAGCGAACTCCACCTCCACGTGCGTTCCCATTCCCCACGTCCCCATTTCAAGAATGAGCTGAAGAATCTCCGCGAGCGGGAAGATTTTGTGTTTGAGGATCGGTGCAAATGTCACCACGCGCTTGCCGACGCGCGAGACTCCATCATACACGGAATCGTTTTCCGGGGAGTACGTCGAGCCGACGTAAAACAGCGTCTCATCCTCCTCGGCTTTGCTCAGGTCAAATCGCTCGACGAAGATATCGGGGGTCTGATTCTGGCGATGGTCAAACCCGCCGTCGAGGCTCAGGGCGAGAAACTCCTGCTGCGCGTTGCGAATCGTTTCCTTCGTGGAGAAGAACTGCAGCAGGTGGCGCGGGTATTTCGGGCAGAATCGAACGGCGTTGCCGCCGTCGACAACCATTTTGCCGAGTCCAAGAGCGACGTGGACAATGCCGTCAGAAGAATCCTGCGGAGGGACGGGATAGAAATTGTACGATTTCGCGACGCCTGCGAAACTGGGATAGAACCTGTTGTGATGTCGTGCGCCGACAAGCCGCTGGATGATCACCGCCATCTTCTCCTCCTGGAGCTGATAGGCGGTCGCCTTCATGTAATCCTTTGCGCTCCGCGAAAACGTCGAGGCGTAGACGAGCTTGATGCTCTGCAGCAGCTCCTGCAGCCGCACGGCAGGATCGGGATTGTTGTTGGGGATCATGAACGTCTCATAGACCCCCGCGAACGGTTGGTACTGGGAATCCTCGAGAAGGCTGGACGAGCGGACGGCGAGCGGTTCGTGGTTGATGTCGAGGAATTCAATCAGCTTCTGGACGATATCCTCGGGAAAATGAGGAGCATCGAGAAATCGCTGGTTCAGTTCGGCGTCGTCGGTCGCGTTGAGCGCAAACTGCTCCAGATCGTTCCGCTCAAGGAACCTGTCAAACACGTCCGTCGCGATGACAACCGCAGACGGCACGGAGATTTCCACATTCTCAAATTTCTGGTCGATATGGTAGTTCGTGATGAGCGTGTTGATAAAACCCAACCCGCGGGCTTTGCCGCCGAGGGAACCGAGACCGATGCGGGCGAAACTCCCGCCGATGTCATACGATTCCTTGTGAAACTCCGTGATCACCCCGCGCTGCTGGATTTCCCTGTAGAACCGGAGCGAGTTGATCAGCTCACTGCGGAGCTCGTCGATCGACGGAAAATCGGAGATTTTCCTCGGCCGCAGCCGGTGCGCAAGCCAGAATTCGGTCCTCGCCTTGAGCCAGTTCGAGAAGTGATTCCGCTCTGCGTGGAGGAGGATGCTCTCGTCCGGAACCACCTGCAGCTGTTCTTCCAGCGTCTTCAGATTGAAGGCCCGCCCGACTTCTCTCCCATCGCGCATGCGGAAAATAAAGTCGCCGAACCCGAAATTGTTGAGCATGAAATCGCGGAGCTCGTGCCTCAGGCGCGGCGAGGTTTTCTGAACGAAGGCGACACCAAGCTCGTGGGCCCGGGAGGCAAACTCCGGGTTGCTGCTCTGCAGGAGGATCGGAATGTCCTCATGCTGCTCCCGCACAAGCTTGGCAAAGGTGATGCCCCCCTGGGGATCCTTCACGCCTCCACGTTTGAAATTGATGTCGGAGATAATTCCGAGAATGAAATCCTGGTACTTCTCATAGCACTCAAGCGCTTCTTCGAACGTCGTGCAGAGGAGAATCTTCGGGCGGGCCCGCATCCGCAGAAACTTGTGCGTGAGGTTCACCCCTTCCGACAGCAGACGCTTCGACTGGTTCAGGATTTCCGTGTAGATCGTCGGGAGGTAGGAAGAATAGAAGCTGACGTTGTCTTCGACGAGAATAATCGACTGAACGCCGACCTCCTTCGTGTCGCTTTCGACATTCAACCTGTCTTCGACATACTTAATGATGCCGAGGAGAAGCCTGTAATCCCCCTGCCAGATGAATATCCGGTCGAAAATCGACGTGTCGTAGTTTAGGACAAGCTCCTTGCGCTCGCGGTTATCGTAGGCGAGCAGGACGATCGGAACGTTGATCCCCGCCTGACGCACCATCTTGGCGAACTTGACAACGTGCATATCCTCGATGTGAAGCGTGGCGATAATCAGGTCGAACCGCTGCTCCGCAAGCGCGAGCTCCACGGCTTCGGAGCCGCTTGTGACGTGCGTGATGTCGGGGGTCTGACTGAGGTTGAGGGCCTGGAATTCCTGGCGGATCAGCTCGTAGAGCCTGCCGTCTTCTTCGAAGAGATACTGATCGTAGAGACTCGAGACAAGGAGAATGTCCCTGATCTTGAACCGCATCAGCTTCTGAAAAGACTTGACGCGGGTATCGAAGAAATCCAGACTCTTGATGTGGTTTACCGCTGGCATGACGTGACTGTAGTAAGGTCTCTGGTTATGCCGATTGTGGTGAGCGATAGCCGCAACAGTTGTCCCGATGGCGAAAAAGAAAAGGCGTACAGCATCTCAGGCAGAGTCTCAAACAGTGTGTGCTGTGAACGAACCCAAGAGTTGTACGCCTTCTTTGCGGACGGCGTGTACCGCTTCCGTCCCCGGAACCTCCGCTGCTACGACGAGACCCTCTAAACGAGTCCCTGATCCATCATCGCATCGGCAACCTTCAGGAAGCCTGCGATGTTCGCGCCGTTCATATAATTGCCCGGCGTGCCGTATTTCTCGGCCGTCTCGAGGCAGGTACGATGAATCGCGCTCATGATCTGGTGCAGACGTTGATCGACTTCCTGCTTCGGCCAGGGGAGACGCATGCTGTTCTGGCTCATTTCAAGCCCGGAGGTCGCAACGCCGCCTGCGTTGGACGCTTTGCCCGGCGAGTAAAGAACTTTCGCATCCTGCAGGATCTTTATTGCCGCAACTGTCGTCGGCATGTTCGCACCCTCGCAGACGCAGACACAACCGTTTTTCACAAGCTCTTTTGCGTCTTCGACGTCGAGTTCGTTCTGGGTCGCACACGGCAGGGCAACGTCAACTTTCACGCTCCACGGCCGCTTGCCCGGGAAGAATTCAACCTTGAACTTGTCGGCGTAATCCTTCACGCGGTCGTTCGCGCTCGCCCTCAGCTGCAGCATGTAGTCAACCTTCTCCCCCTTCACTCCATCCTTGTCGTAGATGAATCCGTCGGGTCCGGACAGTGTAACGACCTTTCCGCCAAGCTCGTTGACCTTCAGCACAGCACCCCATGCGACGTTTCCGAACCCGGAGACCGCCACGGTCTTTCCGGCGAACGATTGCGACTTCGTCTTCAGCATCTCCTCCGCAAAGTAGACAACGCCGAAGCCTGTTGCTTCCGGACGAATAAGCGAACCGCCCCAATTCAGTCCCTTGCCCGTCAAAACGCCCGTGAATTCCTTTGTCAGACGTTTCCATTGACCGAACAAGAAGCCGATTTCACGACCGCCGACTCCGATATCGCCGGCAGGAACGTCCACGTCCGCGCCGATGTGACGGAAAAGCTCCGTCATGAAACTCTGGCAGAAACGCATCACTTCGTGATCGCTCTTACCTTTCGGATCGAAATCTGATCCGCCTTTGCCGCCCCCCATGGGAAGCGACGTGAGACTGTTTTTGAACACCTGTTCGAAGCCGAGGAACTTGAGAATTCCAAGGTTCACCGACGGGTGAAAGCGAAGTCCGCCTTTGTACGGTCCGATCGCGCTGTTCATCTGGACCCTGAATCCGCGGTTGACGTGGATTTCGCCCTGGTCATCCATCCACGGCACGCGAAACATCACGACGCGCTCCGGCTCGACCATGCGCTCAAGAATTTTCGCTGATTTATATTCTGGATGTCGTTCGAGTACTACTTCGAGTGATTGAAGAACTTCCATGACTGCTTGATGAAACTCCGGCTCTGAAGGATTCTTCGCCTTCACTTGAGCCAGAACGTTCTGCGTATATTCTGACATGTCTCCCTCGCAATTTCTTCTTTGTATGTGGAACATTCTGCCCGGAGGTGTCTCCGCACCCCGTTCCTCGACGCTAACAACGCATTCAGGAAGACGTGTGCGGAATTATTTCAACCAAAATCGAGCATTTAGTGCTTTCGAATATAAGCGGTTTTCGGTGACCGAGCAACATCAAAGGGGAGAACGGATAAGTATGCAGCGCAACTTTCGCCAGCAAACATCGGTCAAATGCGACGACTCACGCAAAGATCGGAATGTTGATTTTCTTGTTTCTTTTCCGCGGCAACGCGTTGTCACTCGGAAGATGAAACGAGCTTCTCAAGAATGCGAATCGCCGACATTCCTATGCCCAAACGACAGTGCATAAATATGAAAGGGACGACCCGTCGGGATCGTCCCCATTATGAAATCACTTGCGCGCTCTTCGCACCAGATTATTTCATGAGCATCATTTTCTTCGCAGCAACAAACGTTCGCCGGAGATCTGCACACTCAGCAACAATCCTGATGACATACACTCCGCTCCTCATCGCGTTCGATTCCATCCACACCGTGTGATCTCCGGGACCCTGGTCTGAGTTGACGAGCTGAACCACTTCGCGTCCGAGCATATCGTACACATTCAACTGCACGTGACTTTTCGCTGGAAGATTGTACGAAATCCGCGCCCGGGAATTGAACGGAGTTGGAACGATCCCTCCCAACGCGAACATGTTCTCGCGAGCTGAAGTGACTCCAACGCGTGTGGGGACATCCGGTTGAACATGGAAGAATTGGGAGAGTGCCGCCGTGCCGCCTCCTGGCGGCCCGTTTGAAATCCGCACCTCTCGGAAACCCGGAGCTGCAGATCGTTCAACAATGATCTGCGCGTGCAACAGGGAGTCGCTTCCGACTTGCAGACCCCGAACCTGGATTCCCGAGCCCATATCACACGTCGTCAGTGCATCGATGAACCCACTCCCCCTCATCTCAACCAGCAGCGAGTCACCTTGTTGGCACGCGGCCGGTGTCAACGATGCGAGTGTCGGCGATGGATTCAGAACCGCGAACGCCCCGGCAAGCGAAGCCGATCCTCCCCCCGGTGGCCTGTTTGACACAATCACGGGCCGCGCGCCCGGCGCCGCACGCACGTCGATGTCAAGCACTGCAGTCAGTCTGGCGGGAGAATCGATGGTCAGGCTGGCCACAGAGATCCCGGACCCGATTTCGAGCGACGTCAGGCCGCTTTCGAAATGTGAACCGGTCAGGGAGACAAGAAGCCCCCGCCCTCTGCATCCATTCGCCGGGGAGACCGAAACAAGCGTCGGAGCAGGGTTCACAACCGAGAAACCACCGGCGAGTTTGTACTCTCCACCGCCCGGAGGCGATGTGGCGAGCACAACCGTTCGGGCCCCGACAGCCGCAGTGTCCCTAATGGAGACTTGTGCTGAGAGCCTGAACGCACTCACAAACTTCAGCGAATCGACATGCACGCCGGCTCCGAAGTCGATCGCGGTCGAGCCCTCCGTGAAGTTCATTCCCTCGATGTCGATGGTGAGGGTGGCACCCCGCGCACCAGTCGATGGGGTCACACGCGAAAGAAACGGAGCTGAGTTGGCCACAGTGAACGCGTTCGTGAGCGCCGACGCCCCGCCTCCGGGTGATTTGTTCGACACCACGACCGTCCGCTGACCGAGAGCCGCCCCAGCTCCGATAGTTACCTCGCAGCTCAGTTCTTCCGAAGTTCTCACGCAGACTGAGTGCACATCGACGTCCGCACCAAGACTGACAACCGTTGCACCGGACACAAAATGCTTCCCCCGGATTGTGAGCAAGACAGACTGAGACCGATTTGCTCCGAGAGGCACGAGTTCAGTTGCAACCGGCACAGGATACACAACTTCGAGCGGGGCGGAGGCGCGACCGCCCCCGGGGGATGGATTCGAAAGAACGATCTCCCTCCTCCCCGTCGCTGCATCTGCAGTCACAACAATCGAAACGAGAATTCTCTCTCCTGATGTATCGATCTTGACCGATGCAATCAGCACACCGCCGCCGGGATCAACAGATGTGAGTTCGCCGAAGAATCCCGAGCCGTCAATCAGGATTGTCGTTGTATCACCGACGCGGACCGTGTCCGGGGTGATTTTGCTTACACGAGGGGACGGATTGGTCACCTCAAAAGCTCCCCGCAGGACCCGCGAGCCGCCCCCCGGGGGTGCATTCGAAATATCTGCATCGCGAATTCCCGGATAAGCGTTGCGGCCGATCGACAGGCTCACCAGCATACAACCTGCATTGTAGATCCAAATCGAGTCTACAGTCACCCCCGTGCCGAGATTGATCGACGTGGCACCACGAACAAATTGTTCGCCATGCACGAGGATGGAAGCAGTGGATCCGCGACAACCGGACGTTGCCGATAAATTCGAAATCGAAGGAATCGCGTTGTTGATGAGCAAGCCTCCCTTCGAACAGACGGTCCCTCCGCCGGGCGGAGGATTGCGAAGGATTACGTCACGCGCCCCGCCGCAGGTTCCTGGAAGTATCGTGATCATCGCATCCATCGTCCCAGTGCCGCTGAAGGCCATGGAGTCAACCGAGATCCCATTCCCGAGTTCCAGCCTCGTCAGGCCCGGGACAAACCCGCTCCCGCGCATGTGAATTGTAACCGAGCCACCGCTCGTCGCGACGTTAGGCTCAACACTCTCAAGCAGCGGTGCCGGGCTTTTCACAATAATTCTCCCCACAAGACTGGAGATGCCGCCTCCCGGAGCCTGGTTCGAGCCACTGATATCCCGGGGACCAGGCGAAGAGGCAAGAGGCACTTCAAGAAACGCCTTGAGCATGTCACCGGAGGAGACCGAAACGGAGTCCACGATGATACCGCCACTAACCTGTATGCAGGTCAATCCCTGGATGAACCCTGAGCCCCGCGCAACAATCGCAGTGCGTTCGCC
>DATJQB010000485.1:0-10673 GCA_035506075.1 Bacteroidota bacterium
CCGGGAGCATACTGATACTCATAACTGAACGACAAGCGACTGCCCTCCTGCATGACATCCTTGCGAATCATTCTCCCCTCTCCATCGAATCGCACCGCAACACGAAGGACCGGAGCTCCGGATGAGTCCTTCTTCACTGCGCCGGCATAGTCAGAGATGTCAAACTCCTTCGTGTAATCAAAATCAATGGAGTAGTCGAAACTGCCGTCGGATTTGAATTTCCGAAATGTAATGGATCTCCGGTCAGAGCGATACTCGTAGACAAAAGACGAGACGAGCCGCCGGGCACCATCGTAGGCACGGCCCGAGAGAACCCTTCCCATTGAGTCATAAGAGTATCGTTCAACCTGAATGGTATCCCCTGTTGATGTCAGGTCCGTGTCAGTCAAGAGATCGCCGGCATCGCCATAGGTATACGCCGCCTGTTCCGACAGTGTATCGTTGCGAAACGCAACAATGTGCGCGATATTTCCGCGGCTGTCATACTCCTGCCGGATGGTGCGGCCTTCCTTTGACCACTGGCCGTCCGGCCCCATCGTCTTCTTCCAGGTGGTCAGCGCTTTGATGTGGGCTCTGACGATTCGGTCTCGTGCTCGCTGCTTGTCCAGCTTTTCTTTCAAGGTTCTGCAGGGCTCCTCGTGTGCATGCACCATTGGCAAAAAAGAAAAGACGACCAGGAGAAGGACGATCGCGGGAAGGATTCTCATTACCAGCCTACAGATGTCCCAAACCTTGGTGCGGATTCGGACTTGCGTGACATCTGTGCACCTGCCGCGACTGCGAGAACGGTACCTATGACGAACAACATTCATGGAGTCTCCAGGTTAAGATGCCAAACAGGTAGAAGACGAAGAACAACGCACAAGCCGGCAGGTTGAACCTGCTGCTCCAACCTGCAGCTATTCGGCTCGCGCCACGATGTAAATGTAGCGTAAGGGAAAATCTTCGATATTGAAGACGTTGTGCTCGGTATGCGGAGGGATGTACGCCACCATCCCTTCGCGTATTCTCCGGCGACCGGCCCCTTCAACCTCAACCTCGCCGACCCCTCCCAGGATTACGAGCATCTCCTCGTGATTGCCCGTGCTGTGCGAGCCCACGTCTTGCCCCGCATGGAGAGTCACGAGGCCAGAACGCATTGTCACACCTTGTTTCACATCAAGGAATTCGTGGTGCGTCTCGCCATCCTGAGGCAGGGACAACACGAATGGGATCCGCCCGCTGGCTGGTTTCTGATTGCAACTGGCAGTATCTGAATGATCCAACATATCACCCTTTCTTTCCGTTCTTGTACGTCTGCTCCTGCTTGATCCACCACGATGCCACGAAGGGGAGAGCGACTGCCTGACACAATGCACCGACCAGGCCCGGGGTCAGGGCAGATTGGAAGTACTGGATCGTTCCAGTTCCGGCCCCGCCAAAGACGAGGACTGAAAGCACAAAGACGATCCTCCCTGCGATCAGCGCAATTCCCGCTGACAAGAATGCGTTAAGGCTCAGCCGCTCTCGAAGAATTCCAGCGACCAGACCGTAGGTCAAGAGCTCGAATGTCATGGAAGGAAGAATATGCGGAAGCGGATAACCGGAAAGGCCGTAACTTACCACCGGTGCCAGGAGGCCAGTGAGCGCACCGCCTCTCCAGCCATAAACCAATCCTGCAAGAATCACCGGCCAGTGCATTGGCAGGAGATATCGAACCGGTGCTCCGACGAGATGAGCAACAACGGGTAAAACAACAGCCAGTGCGATCAGGAACGACTCAAATCCCATCGCGCGCGCACCGGAAAGAGACAACGTTCGAGGATGCAGCGAGAGAGCTGAAGCTTCGTGATTTGACATGACAGACCCTTTTCTGGTTGATGGTTCGATATGAATGAATCGGTTTCTTCAGTCCAGGACACCAAGCGCCTTCCAGCATCAGAGCGAGTAGTTCATACCGACGAACACCGTTCTTCCAGGCATTGGATAATCATAGAGAACCTGATATGGTCGATCCAGCAAATTTTCTCCTGCCACAAAAGCAGAGAGGCCGCGCACTATCGAAACCGTCAGCCGCGCATCAACAAGTGCATAGTCTGGCACAGGTTTCCGTGAGTAATCATCGCCATACAGCTTGCCGATGTATTGAAAACCCGCCGATGCCGTGAACCGCTCCTGGATCCACGTGGCACCGAAATGGACTTTGTGCCGCGGATTTGCGTTCGTCTGGGCTCCGGGATCAAGGAACGTGTATGATGCGCTGAGCTCAAGATCCCTTCTGGGATTTCCGGTAGCGCTGAACTCGATGCCCCTGTGTGTGAACGAACCCGAGTTGCTCAGAACCATGTTCGGATAGACTCCGCCCGTCAGGATCATGTTGCTCCCCTCCTGGACAAATCCGGTGAGCTCGCAACTGCCTACGCTGCCAACAGACTGCAGAACGCCCAATTCGTAATTCCACATTCTTTCGGGGAGGAGAGTTGCTGTGGGGGCGGGGAAGAGGTAGAGCTCCCTGATGGTTGGACTGCGGAAGCCTTTCCCCACATTGGCCTTGATTGTCGTGGAACCGGCGAGATTGACTGCAACACCAATCTGGGGGACGGTTTCCCACCCGTACAAGTTATGGTGGTTCAGCCGAACTCCCGCATTGGCCTCCATGAAATCGAGGAATCGATGTTGCATCATCGTGTACAGGCTAAATTCGTTGACAAAGTGCTCACCGTAATCAAGCATCGTCTTTTGGTTCCGTGCTACGCCGCCGTACCTGCGGTAGTCTGCACCAACTGTCAGCACGTCTTTCTCAAGCAGATCAAATGCCTGATAGAGCTGGATTCCCGAGTTGTTGTCCGTGGAATGGAAGCCATCGTAAATATCGTGCCTTCCCCAGTTGAAGAAGGCTTTCAAAGCGCCTTGTGAACCGGAAAACTGATTTTTGAGAGAGACGCCGGCACTCCCGCGGGTGATATCCACCCAGTTATCGATGAGCGGCTTCGTTGCTGTGCCGGGATCGTAGGTTCGGAACGTCGTCAGATTGACGTCGGCGTTCAGCGAGTAGCTGCTTCCAAGCACGTAATCGCCACGAAGAGATCCGTTGTTGCTGTTGAACGAGGAATAAGGACGCTGTCCATCCGTTTCGTAGTGGCTGCCGAAGAACGCAATCCCGTGCCCCTCTGCTCCATACGTTCCCCCTAACTCGTACTTCTGTGTGTTGAACGATCCGTAGGAGACACCGGCGTTCAGCTCCCGGCCAGCAGCAGATGGTTTTTCGTAGATGACGTTCACGACTCCCCCCATCGCATTTGTGCCGTACAGAAGAGATGCCGGGCCACGAATCACCTCTACGCGCTCGACCCCCGATGCAAGGTAGGTGTCGGGGAGAGGATGCCCCATGAGTCCCATCATCTGTGGCCTGCCGTCGGTGAGAACCAGAACCTCAGTATTCGGGCTCCCGCCAACTCCTCGTATCATGATGGTTCCTGCAGCACCATTCGAGACGCCAAACCCCAGCACACCTCGCTCTGTGACGTAAACGCCGGGCACATATCTGCTAAGAAGAGGAAGAACGGAATGCTCGCCGCTCGATGCAATTTCGTCTCTCGAGACAACGGTAACCGCGTTGGGCACCCTGCTTCGAAGGGCTTCAGTTTGCGTTGCGGTAATCACCACAGGATCTAAAACGTATGTCTTCGCCGAGTCGGTTTGGCCCTGACACCAGAGCTGCGGAGAGAGGAGGACAGCGAGGCAACAAAGCTGAAAAGCCAAGAAGGCCTTGAACCGAGATCTGTACATCATAGTGGATTCTCCGTGGATGTTAGTACGAGTTTACTGTGTTTGACTCCCTTGAGGCTCGCGAGAGAGCTTGCGATGTGTTGGAGGTCTCCGACCTTGCCTTTGATTAGGATGACCTCCAGGCAATTGTCATGGTCAATGTGCACATGAGTCGATGCGATGATTGACGCGAAGTGATGATGCTGCACGTCCGTCAACTTTTCTTCCAGTTCACGTTGATGATGATTGTAGATAATGGAAAGGACCCCGAACGCTTTCGTGGTCGACCTATGTGTATCTTCCTCGACCAACCGCGCGCGGATAAGATCGCGGAACGCCTCTGAACGGTTCTCGTACCCCGTGCTCTCGATGAACTTGTCGAACCTTCTGAGGAGGTCGTCTTCAATGGAAACACCAAACCGAATCAGCTTGCTCATGGTAGCACCTTTTTTAGAAAAGTAACACAACATGACCAGAGACGCAAGGGCAAAAGAAGGAATTGCCTGATCAGCGAGAAGGCACCCAACGCATGACTTTGCTGGTCCAAGCGCGGCTTACGCCTGACGACCTTGCCAACTCAGCTCGTGTCCCATATTCTTCGCTCTCAAGTCTATTTCGATATTCCAGAGCAAGAGCGGATAATTGATTTTGACTTTCGCACCTTTGGTCGAGGCTTCGGATTGGAGGAGCTACGACTCCTGCAAGGTCGCGGTATCTGCCGGCTTGAGATCCAAGTAATGTGGAAGCCACCGCGGTCAATAAAAATGTGCTTCGCCCATTTGGGACTATTGCTGAAGACCACCGGAATCTCGAGGAAAAGGATAATGGCCCTCAGGGTTCGACCCTGAGTTCACCGAAAGGTCGAAGGGCCCGCATCATGCCAACATGGTTCTACATCCTCCGCCTCCACTCCACACACCTCTCCTGTGGTTCCACTCGTTCTCTCCAAAGGAGAGTCAAAGAACATTTCGCCGGGAGAGCGTCTCGAACAACGAAGATCGACCCCACAATCGCCTTAGTTTATTCTGGAGTGCTTCCTCCACGCCTTTTTCACAGACCCCGGCATCGGTCACCTGGAAGACACCGAATCCGAGGATGGGCATCTCCACGCCATTGTTGAGCACGACAGATTTCATAACAACTCTCCAGAGGATGGTTTGGTATTGTCACAGTGTACTGATCAAAGCCCGGTTCGTTTCTCAAGATGCTCCGGGTACCGGGCGCCTTGCACATCGATCTTCGAAGCGGCATTGTTGATCTCGGCGAGATCGGCCGAGGAGAGTTCAAGTGCCGCGGCCCCGATGTTCTCCTCGAGGCGATTGAGCTTGGTCGTGCCCGGGATTGGAACAATCCACGGTTTCTGAGCGAGAAGCCACGCGAGAGCGATCTGAGCCGGAGTCGCGTTCTTGCGATTCGAGATCTCGTTGAGCAGGTCGACAAGGGCCTGATTCGATTTCCGGTTCTCGACCGAAAACCGCGGGACGATGTTTCGGAAATCGGACTTGTCGAACGATGTCTTCTCATCAATTTTCCCGGTGAGGAATCCCTTGCCGAGCGGACTGAATGGGACAAAACCAATCCCAAGTTCTTCCAGCGTCGGAATGATCTCTTCTTCCGGTCTTCTCCACCAGAGAGAGTATTCGCTCTGAAGCGCCGTTACCGGCTGTACTGCATGCGCGCGGCGGATCGTCTTCGCACCAGCCTCGGAGAGGCCGAAGTGTTTCACCTTCCCCTCGCGAATCAGGTCCTTCACTGTTCCGGCCACATCTTCGATGGGGACCCCGGTATCGACACGATGTTGATAGAAGAGGTCGATGGCATCGATTCTGAGCCGCTTGAGCGAAGCCTCGGCAACCTGCCGGATGTGCTCCGGCCTGCTGTCCTGGCCTGTTTGCCCTCCGTCAGGACCGAATTTGAAACCGAATTTTGTGGCGATGACCACCTTGCTCCTGACGGGAGCAAGCGCTTCGCCAAGAAGTTCTTCGTTGACGAACGGGCCGTATGCCTCAGCAGTATCGAAGAACGTTATCCCGCGATCAACGGCTGTTCTGATCAGGGAGATCATCTGCTGCTTGTCGGGAGCAGGGCCGTACGCAAAGCTCATGCCCATACATCCCAATCCAAGCGCCGACACTTCAAGTCCGCTGTTCCCAAGTTTTCGCTTTTGCATCGTTTTACCTGTCCATTATTTATGGTTGTGAATTACTGTGTATCGAATCCAGAGAATCCCGTTTTTTCGTTTCCCGACGGATTTCAGTTTCAGCGGAACGGCTTTCCTAAAGCGGGCATTCACGCCATCGAAAACGGTCGGAATTTCACGCCGTCCATCGATTCCCGGGGCGAGCAAGAGACTCACTTCGTCAATCAGACCCGCCTCCAGGAACCCGCCGTTGATGTTTCCTCCACCTTCGAGGAGGAGCGTTTTGATTCCGAAGAATTCCCCGAGCATCTTCACACCCTTTCCCAGATCAACGGACGTCCTGCCGGCAACGATGTATGAGATCCCTTTCGTTCGCAGATCGGCAAGATACTCTTCGGTCGCGCGCTCGCTGACAAGGCAAATAAGGTGATCACCGCCGATTTCATTGCGTGACCAACGCAGTTTCCCTAACGTATCGATCGAAATGGCATAGCTCGCCGACCGGCGGGCAACGTGAACGGGCTTGGGTCCTGCCGGCTTCCGGGATTTGGAGATGAACGGCTTCTTGTCCGCAAAGTGCAACTGCATGGTTGTGCGGCCGCAGGCCCACGCGTCACCGTTCAGCCTGGAACCAGTGACTTCATACTCGTTCGAACCGGACACATCTCTGAGTGATGCACCTTCAATTCTCCCGTCAATCGAGGAGAGCATGTGACAAATCACATATGGTCTCATAATGTTCTTCCATTGTCGTTGTGACTGATCGTTCCCTTATCAATATAAAAACTCTGACCGAAAGCGGTTATCCTATTGTTACGTGAAGATTGCCTAATCCTCCAGGACTGTGGAGTTTCATTCTAACGCATGGTATATTGAGGAAAACAGAGGAGCTACTGCCGTGACGACTTCAGCAGCATCATACACCAAGAGCCTTCTCTTGACCGCGCTGGCATATTGCAGCAAGGAAGGGATACATCAAACGGAATTGCCAGGCCTCAAAGTCATCAGGAGAGACAAAACAACGGAGGCTTCTCCCGGCATGTACACCCCGATCGTGTGTCTTGTCCTTCAGGGCGAAAAGAGAGTGTGGTCAGGCAAGAAGATCTATCGTTACAATCCCGCAAACTACCTGGTGAGCTGTCTCGATATGCCCGCGACCGTCCAGGTTGTGAAAGCATCTGCGCTGGAACCGTACGTGGGCCTGACTCTCGATCTTCAACCCTCCGTGGTGTACGAGATTTTGCAGGAGACGTCCCCACTCAAGATACAACCAGAGGGGCCCGGAGGAGGTTTTTTTGTGGAGCGCGTGACGATTGAACTTGCTGACGCATTTGTTCGCTTGCTCAGGACGTTGGGGAATGCGAACGATCAAAAGCTCCTCGCCCCCTCGATCATAAGAGAAATTCATTACCGGTTGATGAGCTCGCGATATGGTTCGAAGATACGGCAGCTTGGGATGGTTGGAAGCAAGACGCAGCGGATCAGCAAGGTACTGGAACACCTGCGAAAAGAGTATGCTGCGCCACTCAGAGTCCCCGATCTTGCGAAGATGGCGAACATGAGTCCTTCAGCGTTTCATCTTCATTTCCGGCACGTCACACACATGAGCCCTCTGCAATACCAGAAGCAGATAAGACTTCAGGAAGCGCGACGGCTCCTGAGCGTCGAAACGATCGATGCTGCGAGCGTTGCATACCAGGTTGGGTACGAAAGTCCATCCCAGTTCAGCCGCGAGTACAAGAGGCTGTTCGGGCAACCGCCGATGCGCGACGTGGGGAGTCTCCGCCTCTCAGCGCCGGCTCTTGATGCTGCGGTTGGCTGAACGCGGACTGAGTCATGTCTTGATGATCGTGCATTCCCGATCTCTCATGGCAGCAATGCCCCTAACAGAGGCGACCGAAGGGAGTTAGCTATACCACGAAACAAAGTCCGCGCGTGAACTTTGGGCTTGGATCTGATTTGGGAATTGCGTATCTTACCATTGTCAAATAACAGTACACCGTTTATTCTCCTTCGGGAGAACTTCTTCGGCACTTACAGTACCGTGGAAGTAAGCCTCCAAGATACTCCGCTTTCAAAACCTGCCTGCAAGGGTAGCCCAGAAGGCAGAACTGCTGAAAAACCGCACGAACACCTCACAAGGTCAAAACGCCGTTAATCAGTTGAGGCTCTCGAGACGACACTCGGGACGCGATGAGTCGTATTCAAGTCCGTATGTTCGGCGTACACCTTGCCCGGCGGTTGAGTCGGGTTACCTATAACAAGAAAGGACTCGTTCCATGGAAAAAGGAACAGTCAAATGGTTCAACGCAGCTAAAGGTTTTGGTTTCATTTCACGTCCCGGTGGCGAAGATGTGTTCGTCCACTTCAAGGCAATCAGAGGCGACGGGTATAAGAACCTGAACGAAGGCGACTCGGTTGAATTCGAAGTCGAGAAAGGCCCCAAGGGCCTTCAGGCGTCGAACGTCTCCGTCGTCTAACCGAAGATCGAACCAGTAACACACAACCCTGCCACCGATGCAAATCGGGGCAGGGTTTTTTATTTCCTATGGTGCTTGAGGTGTCTGATGTCACGCCGCCCACGTTCCGGTGCATCATGTGACGATGGAAAGCCACAGGGCTCGCGCGGAAGGCTCCGTCAGGCGGGCTCGAACTTCTTGTACACTTTATAATAGACCAACGCCGCGTTTGCGAGCAGCAGGGCGCTTGTCACGAGAAATACATACTTGACTCCCAGGTACGCCGCAATCTGTCCCCCCATCACGGCACCGCCGAACACTCCGAGATACGCAGCCGACATGTTGAAACCAAAGATCCGCCCGGTGATTTCGTCCGGCGTGATTCTCTTGATGATTGTGTTCACCGAGGGATTGAGCCCCGCCGATGCCAGACCGAGGACAAAGCGCAGCGCCATGAGCTGCCACGGATCGGAGACAAATGCCTGGGGTATGAACACGACCCCCGCAAGGAGCAACGCAACCAGGATGACCTTGTGTGCGCCGATTTTGTCAGAGAGTCTTCCTAACGGCGGCGCGGCGATCATGTTTGCAAGACCAGAGGCAGAGAAGACCAGGCCCGCGATCAGCGCGACATGAGCGGGATCTTGTGAGAGCTGCGAGACGTAGATGGTGATCACGGGCTCGACAGAGCAGAGCGCCAGCATGAGGATGAAGAAGGTCGCAAACATTGTTACGGTAAGGCTCTTTTGCGGCACGCTCTTCCAAATGTCCCTCGCCTTCTGCGCCTTTCCCTCCTGACGAATGAAGTGCTCCCTCACAAAGAACGTCGTCGTGAAGAAGACGATGAACATCAAACCGCCCGTCAGGAAGAAGATGCTCTGAAATCCCCACCGCTCGCCAATAAATCCACCGATCACGGGACCGAGAAGCGAACCAGCGATGCTCGACGTTGAAAGTGTGCCGAGCGCATAGCCGGCGTGTTCCTTGTCGGTCTGCGTCGCGATCAATGTCGTGCATGCAGTCGTATAGCCCGCGACCGCTCCCATCAGGAATCTCAACCCGATGAGCATGGAGACGTCTGACGCGAAGCCCATTGCTCCGACCGTAACTGCCATGCCGAAGCTGGCCCGGAGAAGCATCGGCTTTCGCCCATACAAGTCGGCTGCATGTCCCCAGATTGGGGAGAAGATGGCAGAGACAATATAGGTGATTCCAAACGCTATCCCGGAGTATTGTGCAACCATGCTGGCATCAGTGACTCCAAGCGTTCGAATGTACAGAGGCAGGATCGGGGCAATCTGACTCATACCGACGCTTGTCACGAACATTCCAAACCAGCAGACGATCAGATTTCTTTTCCAAATCTCCATGGAGCGCAGGCTCTCGTTGTCACGTTTTCGGCTTGAGTGGATCGGACAGGCAATGCATCGACAGCGGAAAGGGGCGGTAAGCGTGATCGTCACTCCGGGCCTCGATCACAATATATAAAAAGTATCCGACATGTAACGAGCGTGACCCATCCCCGGTTTCGTGAACGCAGGAGTACAAAAAAAGAGCGCGGTCACCCGCGCTCTTCCGCCATTCGACGTTTCGTTTGTGTTCACCCCTTGGCAAGTCAGGGCCCACCACACCAACGAAACCGAATGGAGATCCCCCTCTATGAACTATTTGACAAACAGATGAAGCTGATCGTCGTTCCCGATCATCACCTTGATCGATCCGGCATCATGCGGCGTCGTGGCACTTGTCAGCAGGGAAACCATGCAATCGAGTTCCTTCGCGCCGGTTTTCGATATCAATGCCTGGAGCTGCGCAGCCGTCACAGTGTAAGATCCCGGATTGTTCGTCAGCGAGATGATGATTGCCCGGCTCGAGTCGATGGGGAGATTTGGATCTCCGACATCTGGACCATCGCCGAAACGGAATCCATCCGTCACATCCCAGCTGTCTGTCCCCTCTGCCCCGCGAGGTCCCATCCCGCGGCGTCCACCCCCCTGGCCCGGACCGCCAGATCCACCCGGCCGGCGAAGGCTGTCTGGATGAGGACCAGCCTGCACTCCGGGCTGCACATGGCCAGCCATGATTGTGAGAAGTATTGAACCCTGAGCATTACCGCCGCTCCAGGAGAATGTGAGATTGCCGGACGACGAAACCGTGTCTCCGTTGACCGGCCCCTTGAAGGTTAGCAAAGCACCGGGAGCGGTCATCGATACTTTCACCGCACTGAAGCCTGTCGCGCCAGTCGCTTCGAACTGATACGCCGCCCCCGGGTTGAATCCGACGTTGGTGTACGCCGCACTGTCGCATCGGCCTTCAAACGTCGAATA
>DATJQB010000486.1:0-5161 GCA_035506075.1 Bacteroidota bacterium
TTCACTTAAACCAGCCTCGGGAGGAGGCCTTGAAATCCTGAGTGACGGCAAGGCCATTGGAACAGTGACACTGAGCGGCGTTCCGATCACTCTTAAACCCGAGCCGTTCGGTCCCGGCTACTCACGTCTCGGCATCGCGCGCTTTCACGTGACTGCGGGATCAACTATAGGCTCCGCGGGAATCACAGTGCAGCTTACGGGCGGGCCTGCTTACGAGTTCGTGATGGTGATCGAACCATAATCGTCTCGACGTTGGACGGGGCGTGTGGATCGCGGCTACGCCCCGTCTCCCACTCTCATATGAGTTCTGATCCGAAGTGTCCTCAACAAAAGACCAATGGCAACACTAACAGTGCCAGGCTAAAAGACCGAATCCGCTAAAGTTTTTTGGAACAAAATCGACTTCCAATCGTCTAATATATATGGGGTACGATCCGCCACTAACTGTGATTGGACAGGAAGGGCAGGTGAGGCGTCGCTCCGCTTCACATCAAATACGAAGTTGGACAAGAGATGTGGCGCCTGTCATTGTTGTTTTGCTCGTGACCACTATATTCTCTTTCGTGCAAGTCGATTCTTCGGTTTTAAGCGTCTGTAAAGCGCCATTGAGGTTTTTGCGCTTCGCGTTTCTCCTCTGCACACCCCTTTATATGCTGCCCAGGATCTACCGATTGATCAGTCGCAAGAAGGCGCCGGTTCTGCTTAGGATAGAACATGCAGAAGCAATGAGAATTACTCCGGTGAAACAATGGATCTTCAGACCGTTTCAGGGGATCGGGATTGGGCTGCTTTTCGGCACGAAGCTCATTTCCGTCCTCCAGCTGATTGCAGGACCAAGCGTAGGATCGTCTCTCCTGATACCGGAAGGACATTTTCAAACTGCACGCCTTCTCATGATCACCGCGATCACTATATTCGTTTCTCTCCTGCTGTCGACGCTCTGGACCCTTGATGACCTTGGCATACGGTACTACAACCGGAAGGACCAGGAAGTGAAGATGCTCGGCAAATATGCAGGCACGCTCATGCCCGTCATTTTCGGCTTTTATGGCATACTCAATCTCCTTGCAAACTACCCGACAGTGGAGGGTTTGCTTTTTGTCTTCAAGATCATCGTCGTTCTCTATCCTCCCCTGGGCTTATTCGCCGTGCTGCACACCTACTTCGTAAGGAGCAGAAGAGTGCTCTTCATGGAGAACGACCTGCAGGTAGGCGGGATCTGGCGGAAGGAATGAGCAGGGAGCTATGAGGCCCTTTGCTGATGATGCAGAATTGGCCAGGCGCTTCACGCAGGGCGATATTTCAGCCTTCGCGGAATTGGTCCGCAAGTACCAGGACAGAATCTATAACCTCTGCCGCTACATGCTTCAGGATAGTGACGACGCCCGGGATGCGGCGCAAGAAGCATTGCTGAAGGCCTACGGCAAGATCAAGGAGTTCAGGGCCGACGCAGCCCTCTATTCGTGACTCTATCGTATCGCTGTCAACACCTGCCTCGACTACAAGAAGAAAACCAGGCCGGACCAGCTTGAAGACGAGTCGCTGCTCAGTGACGTGGCATCGGCCGATCCTTCACCCGAGAGGCTCTATCAGTCAAAAGAGCTCAGCGACATTCTGCAGACTGCTCTCCAAAAACTCCCGGAGGAGATGAGGGCAGCTCTTGTACTCAGGAAGATCGAAGAGCTTTCCTATGAGGAGATTGCAGAGGTGCTGCACATTTCTGTTGGCACGGTAAAATCGAGGATATCCAGAGCGCGGGATGATCTGCGGCGGCTCCTACGAGGAAAATTTTAGGATGGCAAAAATATATGGAACAAAATTAGTTTTCATTCGTCTAACCATATGGAGGGAGAAACAATGAAGTGTTCAGAGGTAAAAGAATTAATCTCCCGGTATGTTGATGATGACCTCGGCCCGGATGAACGAGAGGCGTTCACCCTGCATGTCCGGGATTGCGCAGGCTGCAGAACGGAACTTGGAGAGATCCAGGCGCTCGATACCCTCTTCGCCTCTGCCGAGAGATTCACAGCACCCCCCGGTTTCGCGACGAGAGTCCTGGCACATCTGGGAGAACAGCAACGTTCAACCTTCTGGAGTTTTCTTGCGTTCCACCGGACCTTGTTTCGCGCGGCGGAGCTCGTGCTGGCTCTCGTTGTCTTCGTGATCGGCGTTGTCTCGGGCAATGTATTGATGACAGGCAGAACGTCCGAAAAGCAGATGGTTCTGGCAAATGTGCAAACATCCTTTTCACTCGATCTCTTTCAGGCCACACCTCCGGGTTCAGTTGGAGGTGCGTATGTAAGTCTGGTGGGGGCAGCTGATGAGAGATAACGTTATAAAGTATCTTCTGATTGTCTCCGTGATCCTCAATCTGTCCTTTCTGGGTGGTGCCGGCTTCACCTATTACAAGCAGTCGACTTCTCGACACCCACAGACCATGCATGAGCTTCACATGGGGGGCGCTCATCTCTTCCAGAACCTCGCACTTAGACCGGAACAACTGAAGACGTTCCAGGAAAAGGCGTTGCCCTTTCACGAACAGATGATGAAGAAACGAGAGGAAGTCGATAGCCTGAGAGGCACGCTCTTTGGCCTCATGCGTGCCGACCATCCGGACGAGAAGGCAATCGAAGCTACGATAACCAAGATCGGCACAACACAGCAGGAGATGCAGAAGACGGTCGTTGCCCACATGCTTGAGTTCAAGTCGATGCTCAATACAGAACAGCAGAAAAAGTTTCTCGACATGATCAAGGGCGCTATGGCGCAGCAGCAGCAGGCTATGTGCCCCTGACGACGGGCATCAAGCAACAGCCGGATAGAAGTCACATCGATTCAACGGAGGATTTGCATGAGTCTGCACTACTTACTCAATGAACTGTACTACCAGAGACGGAGAACCCTTGCGGCTATTGTGGGGCTCTCGATCGGGATAGCTCTCTTGATCGTGCTCAATGCCCTCTCCTCCGCATATCGTCAGGCCGCCCGGGCGCCTCTTGCAGAGATCGGTGCCGACGTTACGGTCCAGAGGCCGGGAGATGTTCCCAAAGACCTTGCGGGTGTGGTTTTCCCCTGTTCGGCGGTTACCATCCGCGATGATCAGGTGAAAAAGATCAGTGGACTCCCCGGGGTCAGGGGTATAGGTAAAGCAGTTTTGCTCTGGGTCTTTGATCCCAACAGGGCCTGGATCGTGCTCGGGGTCGAACAGCAGAACAACGTAGGTCCTGCCGTGCTCCGCTCCGCAGTCACTGACGGCCGTTTCCTGGAGGAGGGTAAATCGGAAGCCCTTGTGGAAGTCGGCTATGCCCGGCAGTTCAATATCAAAGTCGGCGATAGCATAACGATTGCGAAGAACACATTTCCCGTAGTCGGTCTTCTGGACGCTTCGCGTGCCGCGAAGATAGCTGTCGGGAATGTCTATATACCCCTGACGGAAGCGCAGAAGATGGCTGCCTCCTCTGCCGGCGTCCAGTCTGTCTCCCCGTTCAACCCGGCTGATATCAATCTCCTTTTCATCAAGGCCGACCAGGAGCAGATCACCGGTCTGGCCGCAAGTTTGAAAACGATCGTCGACAAGAAGGCTACTATCGGTACGCCCGACTCTTTCCTCAAGCTCCTCGGCAGTCTCTTTGCGCTTTCCGATAAGTTCACGATGGCAGCGTCCCTGATTGCCATCATTGTTGCCGTGCTCATAGCCTTCAAGACCATGGCGGGTAACATCGCTGAACGGGCCCGTGAAATAGGAGTACTGAAAGCCGTAGGCTGGACCAACCGCAATGTGGTGAGCCAGCTTCTGGCCGAATCGGTAATCCAGTGTTTCCTTGCCGGTGTTCTGGGACTAGTGATCGCGATCGTTGCAGCCTATGGTCTTTCATTCATGAGGGTGAACATCCCTATTCCCTGGGATATGGCACCCACACCCCATTTCTTACCCGGGGGCGGCGACCAGATCTTCAAGACGCTCCGTCTTCCCGTACATATACCGTTTATGCTGGCCTGCTTTGGTATTCTCCTCTCTGTTGTCATAGGTGGAGTGACCGGAGCGCTGCTCGGCAGAAGCATTTCAAAAATCAAACCCTCGGAGGTTTTGCGACATGAATAACGGAACAATCTTAACAGGCAAAGCTCTTACGAAGAAGTATGGTGATCTCGCCGTGGTGAAGAATGTCTCGATCTCGATCGACAAAGGTGAGTTCGTCTGTCTCGTGGGTAAATCGGGGTGCGGCAAGACCACGCTCCTTTCCTTGCTCTCCGGACTGGAACGTCCCACGGCCGGTCAGGTGATACTCAACGGCAAAGAGATCACCAGCGCAACCGAAGATGATCTGGCGCTCTTCCGCAGGGAGAACGTCGGCTTCATCTTCCAGTCATTCAACCTGATCCCGACGCTCTCCGCATGGGAGAACGTGGCCCTGCCGCTTTTTCCGGTGAAGACCATGAATGGAGAACGGGAGAAGCGCGCCCTCGAGATCCTCGATAAGATGGAAATGGGGCACCGCACGGAGCACCTCCCTTCAGCCCTTTCCGGAGGAGAGAAGCAACGGGTGGCCATCGCTCGGGCTCTCATCAACAACCCGAAGGTTCTCTTTGCGGATGAGCCGACCGGTAATCTGGATTCAGCCACGGGGGATGCGATCATGGAGATCCTGAACAGGCTCCACACCCAGGAAGGAGTTGCCATTCTCATGGTGACCCACGAAGTCGAACTCGCAAAAACAGCGGACCGTTTGATCCGCATGCATGATGGAGAGGTGATAGCATGAAAAAGATTATTGTTTCCTTGTTTGTTCTGGTTTTCCTCTGCTTTGGTTTGAGCGCTCATGCCTCCGCCAAGCCGACCAAGATCGACGTACTGTACATGAACCATGGCCCCCTGATGGATACGATTAACAAAATGAAAACGATTTTCTCCGGCTACGGAGACAAGCTCGTTGTATCTTGGTACGACTTCGACTCGCCTGATGGCGAGAAGTTCATGGCAAGCAAGGGGATAAAACAGCATGTACCCCTCGTGATCTGGATTGACGGCAATCCGAAGGCCGCGCTGGGCGCGAAAGAAGTGACGTTTGCGGGTTTCCCGACCGGGTCCGGGCCCGCCTTCTTCCAGGGCAAGTGGACTATGGATGATCTCAAGGCGGCTCTTGACCAGTCAACCGCAAAA
>DATJQB010000487.1:0-4660 GCA_035506075.1 Bacteroidota bacterium
ATCGGAGATTTTGAACGAAGGAACCCGAGCAGCTAAAGTGAAGATCAGTTCAGGCACCCTTGCGTCGGCGCCCTTGACGAACTGGATCCTGACAGCGTTGTCAGCCAGGGGACGAATACTGAGCATGCCCTCCATTAGGGAGATGTCAACCCTGTCGGGGAATTGTCTGAAACCCCTGACGACTTGACCCACACAAAAAGAATGGAACAGAGTGAGGGCCACGAAGAATGTGGATTTCATGTGATGATGAAGAGACTTTAAACCATTCATTGAAAACACGCTTTCCGACAAGAATGGTGGGAGCGAATGGTTATGGTGACGAGTTGCCTATTTTGCCCGGATCGATGCCTCCGCCCCCTGGAGACCTTCGGATGTTGCGGAAAGCTTAATTGCGCCTGATTTGCGAATTGACTGCACGACCGCCAGACACAAACCATGGAATGCCTTTCGCTCGTTGGCCTTGAAAGATTCATGGCTGGCGGAGTTTCCATTGCCCACACCAACCAAAAGGCCCGCACCTTCAATGTTGAACTTCACCAGGTTGTCTGCGTTGGGGCAAACACGTCCATTGTTGTCCACAATTTCGATTTTGATATTCGAAAGATCGTCCCCATCCGCATTGATCTCAGTGCGGTCAGGCGTCAATACTATCTTAGCAGGTGAACCTGCCGTTTGGACTTCGTCCGTGCAGACAGCCATTCCATTGTTCTTGGCGATCGCTTTCAGCGTTCCGGCAGCATATGGAACCTTCCACGCAAGATGAAGCTCTTTTGTATCGCTGAATTTCTTTTCGCCCAGTGATGTTCCGTTGAGAAAGAGCTCCACCGACTCGCAATTGCTGAAACACCAGACAGGTATTTCCTGACCTTCAAAACCTTGCCAGTTCCAATGCGGAAGAATGTGAACCATCGGTTTGTCCGTCCATTGGCTCTGGTAGAGGTAGTAGCGGTCTTTGGGGAAACCGCACAAATCCACAATACCAAAATAGGAACTGGCCGACGGCCACGGGAACGGCGTCGGCTCTCCAATGTAGTCGAAGCCTGTCCATACAAATTCGCCTGCAACCCAGGGTGCTTCCTTGACTGCCTTGAGGGTCGATTCCGCCGTGTTGCCCCAACCAGGTGCAACGATGTCGTACGAAGTGCACTGGTTATTCAACTCTTTCGCGATTTTCAAGGAATCGTCAACGCGGACCAGGTTGTATTCCCCGCGGCTGCTGACTGCTGACGCGGTTTCAGATGCGATCAGCTTCGCCGTTCCGCGCAACGTCCGATAGAAAGGCAACTGATAATTGATGCCAACGACGTCGAGAGGTTTTGAAAAATTGTTTGCTACCGCTGCGGCCGGAGTGTTGCAGGCCGATGTTACCGGTCGTGTCGGATCTTCTTTGTGACAGATATCCACGAGCCGCTTCGACATTTCATAGGCATCGGCGCTTTCCTGTTCAGGAATCTCGTTGCCAATACTCCACAGGACAATACTGGGATGATTCCGGTCGCGATGAATCATGTCCGTCAGGTCACGCCCGCTCCACTCGTCAAAAAACCGACCGTAACCATACATCGTCTTCGATTGTTTCCATTCATCGAATGCTTCGTCCATGACCAGGAACCCCATGCGGTCGCACAGATCGAGCAGAGCAGGATCAGGTGGATTATGGCTTGTGCGTATGGCATTGCATCCCAGGCTCTTCAGGATTTCCAATTGGCGTTCGATCGCCCGCCGGTGCACTGCAGCCCCCAGACATCCCATGTCGTGATGCTCGCAAACGCCCTTAATGGCGACGTGTTTATTGTTTAGAAAGAATCCTCTGTCTGGAGTGAATTCGAACGTACGGATTCCAAACGGTGTGACGGCGGCATCGACGACCCGGCCGTTCACTTGTACTTTGGATTCAACACGGTACAGCCTGGGATTCTCCAGTGACCACATTCGTGGTTTTGGAACTTTGATGAACTGTTCGCAAACGCGAACGCTGTCCATTTCCACTGTCAGGGCAGAGTTACTGTGTGCGATCGTCGTCCCTCGATCGTCGACAACAACTGTTTCAAGCATCACCCGCCGGGGTGCTTCGGATTGATTCTGGATCCTCGTCTCGACACGCACAGTCGCCTCATGTTCAGTTACTTCGGGCGTGGTGACATATGTTCCCCAATGCGCCAGATGAACCGGGTCCGTGATGACCAGACGCACATGCCGGTAAATACCGGCGCCCGAGTACCAGCGCGAGCACGGCTGCTGCACGTTCGCACGGACTGCCAAGACATTCCTCTCACCGTGGAATTTCAGATGCGGAGTCAGTTCATACTGAAAACTCGAATAGCCGTACGGTCGGTTGCCGAGATGTTCACCGTTGAGCCACACATCGCTGTTCATATACACACCGTCAAACTCGACGAATACACGCTTGCCTTGAAGATTGTCGGGCAGTGTGAACTCTTTTCTATACCAACCCGTTCCCGCGTTTATATATCCTCCACCGCTCCCTGCTGGAGAAGTCGACTCAAAAATGCCCTCGGTTATTTTCGCACCGTCACTATAGATACCCCCGGCTTGAACACCATCGAATACACGAACGGCGATGATGTTCTTGCCGCCGTAATGGATCAATTCGTGGGGCACCTTGTAGCGCCGGATAATGTCCCACGCTGTGGTGTAGTGTGGCGGGAATTGACCCATGCCGCCGACTTTTACACCGTTGAAGAATGTTTCGTCTGCGTCGTCAATCTTGCCGACATTGATAAAGATGTCGTTCCCTTTCAATTCCGCCGGGACGGTCAGTGTGCGGCGAAACCAGCCATACACATTGTCTTCTGTGTAATTCGAATGTTCCTCCCACGGCGCAGGAAGCTTGACAGTCTGCCAGGAGAAGTCGTTATAATTAGGATCCTTCCAATTCGTGTCATCGCCTTTGTTGAATTTCCACTCTCCCCTGACGACAGAAAACTCCCTTCCTTCCTCAACGATCGCATCGCTGCGAGCCCGTCCTTCAATACTCCAGTCGTGCGGCACATCCACCGTGAGCCACGAAGCGTCGTCACATTCCGGCCGCTCGGCTCCGTTGATTTCACCGGCACGAAACTTCCAGCTTGCGTCAAACGACCGGACCTGTCTAGACTCTGCGACACGTTGGCGTGCGTAGGTGGTAGTGCAGACAAGCATTGCGAAGACAAGGAGAACGATATGCCTCTGTTTGAGGGTCAACATTGGATGGTTCCGATCTATGTCTAAAAGATCTCATTCGAGATGAGAAGAAGCCGCTTCGACACCGGCAACTATGATGACGAAAAGAGCGAGTCTTTGAAACGTCCGGACTGTGTTATCGCGAGACGCAGAGTTCCTCATTGACATTGAACACGACCGACATCGCATTCTATTTTGAACCTATGTCAATAACAGCATTGAATGACGCCTTGGGCTGCAATTGCCTGTCAAACAAGAGCGCATCCTGACCCCAGCGCCATGACCGACGGTCGCTGATACCCCAGAACGTAACACGATCAATCACGTCTGAATGGCGTTTGAAAATCTTGAACAATTCCGCGTAAACCTCAGCCTGCTTCACATAGTTCTGTTTCGGGATGGTTTTGTCACCGCCACGGACGCCGAAGGCGCCGCTGTTGCTCCCTGTTGCCGTCACGTCCAACTCTGTTATACTGACTTTCAATCCGAGAGACGCGAAATCGACAATCGCTTTTTCCACATCTGCGAGGTTGACTTCCAGATACCAGTGTCCCTGAATCCCCACGCCGGTGATCGGCGCTCCCTCTGCGATAAGGCGCTTGAGCAGCATCATGGCGCTGGCATGCTTTCCTTTGTTCTCGATTGCCCCCTGCTCGATATTGTAGTCGTTGTAAAGAAGTTTTGCATTCGGATCGGCTTCATGGGCCCACTTGAAAGCCATTGTCAAAACGTCCGGTCCGATCGTTTTGTACCAACTGAACTTACGAAGGTTCTCCGTCCCTCCGGCACCGCTATCTGCGATCGCTTCGTTGACTACATCCCAGCCGATAACGCGACCCTTGTAGCGCCCAACGACGGTGAAGATGTGTTTTTTCAATCGTTCCATGGCCAACTCACGAGTCGCAGGCTGGCTATCCGGCGCCAGGAAGAACCAACGACCCGTCTGTCCATGCCAGAGCAGGGTATGACCCCAAACCTTGACTCCATTCCGCTGGCACCAATCGACCATCGAATCGGGGGTAGTGAAGTTGTAAGTATTCTCCGAAGGATGGATGGGCTGCGGCTTCATACAGTTTTCCGGTGTGAGGATGTCATACTGCGTCTTGATATTCGCAAGCTCGGCATCTGAATACCCTTTCAAATCGCCGGCAGCGCCAATAAGAAATTTCCCGGCATACACCTCTTTCAGGGACTTCAATTGTACTGTATCGGTGGTGTTTTGCCCGTAGACGGTCACTGCGAGTAAAGCACACACGACAAAGCTCAACAAGAAAGTTCTGTTCATCATGGTTCCCTTCCTGTAGATATGTTGAAACGTTGTCCGGTCCACAACGTGGTAGACCGGCACATGTTCTCACGTTCGCTCAGTTGGACTTTTTGCCGATTGTGAAGACGATCGACGTCGTGAACCGCATCTCCGCGACCAGTGAGGACTGGATCAACGGCTGCCTGATTCTAGTTTTCAGTGCATCAATTT
>DATJQB010000488.1:0-11277 GCA_035506075.1 Bacteroidota bacterium
TGTCAGCGTCACAGAGCTCATTTGATGATCGCGACCTTCCATTTGAACTCCTGATCGCCGCATCGAGCAAACACGAAATAGACACCCGTCGCGACCGCCGCCTTCAGATCGCCGGCAGGAACATCGAGATACGAGTTGCCGAACGCCTGCCGCACCTGATACTGCTTTGAGTAGATCAGCTCCAACGACGCGTTGAGGAGGAACACCTCCGCGGTGGATGCCGTCGCTCCCTGCACGGGCAACACCAGCTTCTGATCCCGGCTGAGGTTGATGGGATTCGGAGAAACGTCCGGCGCGACGTTTGCATTTGCCTTCGTCGACGAGAGAAAATAGATGGCGCGCCACAGGCTCATCGTGTCGGCTGTAAACGTCATCCCAAGACCGCGCGCAACTTTCTGGTACGGCGGCTGAAGATCCGTGGCACTGAGGCTGAGGTGCAATGAAGAGGTCCCGGATGCGGGATTCAGTGCACCATTCACATTGGTGTTTGTAATCATCGCGTTGAGCGTATCCGATGTCAGAACAATTTGATATGACTGAAACGAGAGAGGATACGCTGCGCTATTGACTGCGGCAGTCAAACCCGAAAATGATGTAGTCACATTCGGGTACATCCTTGGATAGTTCCTGCCTTCATCATAATACCGCAGCGGGTCGGCACGATCGGCAGTGAAGAAGTTCCAGGAATTGAAAAGAGCATATTCAGTCTCGAACGTCGTGCCGTGGGCGGGGAACACACCAGCCGTACTGTTGAGCACAGGGACAGTCCTGATTCCTTCCCAAATCTCTTTCATCAAATTCTTGCCGAACCTCTTTTCAAGATACAGGGCCCAGAGACATCGCTCATATCCGCCAAAGTGTGAAGAGTTGAATGAATACGAGTGATTGAATCCGTCTTTGAACCGCTGAAGATAGTCGGGAAGATACTGATAGTAGTCTTTGATCTGCGGGTACGCGTTGTGCTCCATCCAGACGGAGGTGAGTTCGAGAAACCAGCGATCAAACTCTGGTTGAGCCGGCCAGATGCCGTACGACCCGATCTGAATGGTATGATGAAACTCGTGAGCTGTAGTGACGCGTAACCCGAGCATCCCGGGGGAATAGAACCCCAGAAAATCGTTGTGGATCGTGATGAACGATGTCCATCGCTGCCGCAGCCCATCCTCGAGTATTGAATCTTGAGTTGTGAAACCGTAGTACCCGGATCCGATGTTCTCGATGTACACATCGATTTCAGGTCCTCCGCCCGCGGAACCATCCTGAGGCGGAGCAGTGTAGCCGAGTGTGTCGACCTCCAGTTTCCAAGCGTTGTCGAGGAACAATGCAGCTGAGTCGACAAACTGCTCGTATGTGTTTGGCAATCTCTGCGGATTGGATCCGGACGTGATGAGAGCAGGTGTGTCGGAGCCGCTCGTGTCATAATGAATTCGGAATTTGCGCGATGGACTCAACCGGTTCTTCTGCTTCTCGGAGCGCTGCATTGCAAGAGCGACCTGGGCGCGCTGAGAAGCGCTGAGTTGGTTCATATGACTCAACGCATAAAGCATCGCCGCAGTCCCGCACTTGCCGGCTTCGTCCTGCGGCATGCCGACAATTGCTGCGATGTTGCGAGATGGTTTCACCGATTGTGAAGCATTCTGGGCGGCGAGTGGAACGACAGCCGCTGCGATCAACAGGACGCTCGCGAAGATCTTAACGGTTCTTTTCAAGGCTCATCCTGATAAGCGTTTTTCCATCATAAATGCGCAGAATTCCGAGATCCGACAGTGTCACTGCAAGGTCGGGGACACCGTCATCATTCAGATCGCCGAACGCAAAATGCGAATGCACCGGGACACTGCACAGGCGACGGAATGGTTCGTAGGTGCCCGCCCTCGCACGAAGCCAGCCGATCTCTCCCCTGTCCTGGTCGTTGATGACAATATCCAGAACCCCGTCCCTGTCCACATCAACAAACGCCACCTGGGCTCCATCAACAATCCGCAGATCTTTCGCCAGCGTGTCCGGGCGGCTGAACGTATTTTCCTTGAGCCAGTGCAGCCGTTGCAGCATTGGTGTAGGACTGGCAGTGAGGACGAAAACGTCGGGATGCCCGCTTCGTTCCGCATCGACAATCCAAACGTAGCCTCTCGTGATATTCTTGTCGGCCAGTTCGACAAAGAACGTCTTCTGCCTGTAGGTAAAGGCAGTATCCGCCAATGACACTGCCAGCTCGCATTTGCCGGTTGTGTTGTTGCGATAGACGTACGCGACATCGGGAAGTTGGTCGTCATTAATCCGGCCGACACCTGCACCAAGAAGCGTGTTTGTTGGCAACAAGCGAAAGTTCTGTTCTATAAATTGATGCGAACCGATCTCGCGGAACAGTGTCATCGAAGCAGGCAGGCTTGCCGCCGGCACACTGAATGTGTAGAAATCGATCGCTTGTCTTCTCATCCCATTCCAGTACAACAGCTCCACCCCCCGCTCCGTGCTGATCGTTGCGTTTGTAGAGGTTCTGTCTGTTTCATCGAGCGAAAAGAGCGACACCTGCCTCGATTCCGGATACGAAATCAGAAACCGGGCAGTCGAATCGAGAAACGAATGGAACACAACATCGTGGGGACTCGCGGGAAGCGGATAACTCGTCTGCCCGTAGAACGATCCACCTCCATTGGAATAGAACGAGATCGCATTGCTCCCGCCGGACGCAACAACGACCTCCCGTCTTCCCTCGATTCCAATTTCCGCCAGGGCCACACCACGCGGGCGCACGCCGGTAGAAAGGTCGAGCGAATCGCGAAGGATTGCCGGGATCGCGCCGTTCTCGAACGAGACGATGTGCTGCGTTCCCCGGTCGAGCATCGTAACTCCCGGGAGGCCGGGCGATGACGCCTCGAAGAGACCAAACTGGGTCACGTCCTTGCCGCATGCGAAGTCTATGCGCTCGTCAAATGTGTTGTCCCCCCCGTTGAGGTAGACGTGCATTGCAGACGACCCATCAACGCCGACGATGTCCGTTGCTCCGTCATTGTTGATGTCAGCAAGGCTGAACGATACAAATGGGTCCTTGAGATTGATCCGCACACTCGGCGTAAAATCCCCCAGCCCGTCGCCGCGAAGAATTTCCACTTTTCCGGGATGCCGGCACGAAAGTACGATATCAAGGTTACCACCCGGCAACAACGGCGTGATCTTCATATCGCGCACTTCACCTTCGATCGGCGTGCTGGCCTGGTCTAGAAATTTCCCCTGTCCGACACCATAGAGAAAGTGAAGCTCACTCCTCACCCAGTCGTACAACACGAGATCCAGGAGACTGTCGTTGTTCAGGTGCACAAGCTTGAGACTTCCGATGGCGTTGTCCGGAGCAATGATCTTCCCCTGTTTGAAATGCTCATTGCCGAGACCAAAGAATGGAAGTGCCCCCGGCGTCTCGCGATCGTAGACGACAAAATCCGTACGCTTGTCGTTGTTCAGATCGCCGAATGCAACATTGGTCGGCACGATCGGCAATGCAGCGACATAGACAGGCATGAGCGAATCGCCTGAAAGGTCGTCATAGAACGAAAGCGACTTTCCGACGCGATCGATCCCGACGCCGACGTTCTTGTGCTCGTACGTAAAATCGATGATCATGAATTCATCGATGGGGGCAGCAAGTGCGTGCACACGCCAATGAGAAACCTGACCCGAAGAATCCACGGAGGCGGAGGTCAGCACGGTTCCATGGAACGACCAGCAGTAGAGATTCGAGAGGCCGCCCGCTGCTGGATGAACCGTGAACTTGTCAACCTTGGTCGGAATAGCAGAGGAGCGGATCTGACCAAACGCGGTCTCGCGCGATTGCGCACTGGTCTGACAGAGTGTAAGCCAAAAGGAAACGAGGGTAGCAGCGACGAAATGTGACGAATAATGTGCTGATTCAGAATAGATGTTCACGAGTATCCGGTACCCTGCAAGATGTCGCGGGACAATGGAAGATGACACTATGATCTAACGCCGTTTCCGGTGCTGCAGCCTTAGCTTTCGACGGCGTGCAGCGTCCTCATACCGCCGCTTTTCTTCTCTTGTTACTGGCCGAACAGGAGAAGCCTCCGTCGGTCGGCCGCTCTCGTCGATCGACACAAATGTGAGATAGGCGGTATTTGTAAACATGCGTACGCCGGTCAGGAGGTTTTCCTTTGAAACACGGACACCGATCTCGAGCGATGTGCGGAAGACGCGGTTGACTGATGCCTCGAGCGTGACGACGTCGCCCTGGACGATGGGATGATGAAAATTCAGCTCATCCACAGACGCCGTGACGCACACGCGGTTTGTATGACGGGAAGCGGCAATGGCGGCGGCGATATCGATCCAATGCATGAGCTGTCCGCCGAGGAGATTCCCCAATCGGTTCGTGTCCGTCGGCAAGACCATTTGAACCATCCGGACCTGCGACTCCTTGACCGTGCGAATGCGCTGTGCTCCCATATCATCCTCGCCTAGTGGTCCAAAGCAGATGCCGAACTTTTCGGCGGTTGAGGCGCCTTCTGCGGAGGACGTGAAAGAATATCCTTCTGCAGAGCCAGGGCATCGGGCTTGAGGGAACTGTTCGGATACTTCATCAGGAACTTCTCGATCTCCGCCTTTGCTTCGGTAATCTTGTTGCGCTTGAGCATGACCTCCGCCTTCTTGTATTGCGCCTGTTCAGCGTACGGCGTGTCATGGTACTTCTCGAGCACATGGTCGAAGGAGACGATTGCCGCCTTGTAGTACTCCATATGGATGTACGTAATCCCGTTCTCGTATTCCTTCTGCGCGATCTTGTTATTCAGCTCTGAGATCTTGGCTTCCGCCTGGGTCACGAGAGAATCCGTCGGGTGATATTCGATGAACGACTGGAATTCATCCACCGCCTGCTGCGTATAGGTCTGATCAAGATAGGAAGCCGGCGAAAGGTTGTAGTAGCACATCGCACGCTGGTAGCGCGCACGCGGGACGTACTTGCTCGTTGGCATCGTGCGCACGAGGACATCGTATTCGTATGCGGCAAGCACGTACTCCTCCCGGCGGAACCTGCACTCCCCCATATCGAACTGCGCCTCATCGGCGAACTTGCTTCCCTGATACTGCAGGGTCACGATGCGAAAATCCTCATAGGCGTCGAGAAAATTTCCGTCCTTGAACAACGACTGCGCGTGCTCAAACCGTTTCTCAACTGAAAGTTGCTCTGTTTCCTGAGTCGTTGCACAACCACCGATCACGAGGATACAAATCACTGCGATACCACACAACGCACTTCGAGTCATACCACCCCGCTTATTCATAAGAGTTTGGAAAATGCACAAACCAGTTACCGTGTTGTTCCGATAATTCTGCCGGCGAGAGTTTCCTCAGCCGTTCAACAAAGGAGCGCCGTTCCTCATCGCTCAGCGTGAGCGTCGGCTGAAGTCCGGCCCTCACCGGGACAAGACGCACCGACTCCACCGTGACAGTCCCCGATCGCATCGCGAGCCCGAGGCAAATTCCCAATCCAAAACCCGCTTGTTCCCGTTGAGGCTGATAGAACACAAAATTGCCGAGCGAATAAAAAATTGGCTTCCCGCGATACAACTCCACTCCCTGAACATAATGCGGATGATGGCCCACAACCAGGTCTGCCCCAGCCTCGATAGAAGCCTCAAACGCCCTTCGAGCCCGCTGCGTCGGTTTGTCACTGTATTCCGCGCCGCCGTGGTAGCTCACCACAACAAAGTCGACAGCGCCACGAATTGCCTCGATGTCTTTCCGGCACTGCACGCTGTCATAGAGTGCGATCCGGCCGCGCCAGCCACCGGCAATGTTGACAAACTCCGTATACGCGAGAAACGCGATCCTGAGACCATTCCGTTCCACTATTGCAGGCAAGGCGCCGCCCACAGAGTCGAACGATGTCCCGGTCGCCGCGATCCCCTCCGCTCCGAGATGCAGGAGAGTTTCCCGTTCACCCCTGAATCCATAATCGAATGCATGGTTGTTTGCTGTTGAAACAACCGCGACGTTCGCCATGCTGAGAGCTCGGGCACCCGCAGGCGGACCTGTAAAGATCAGATTATACTTCGGATGCTGGGTCTCACCGTTCTGATCAGAAAGTTGACTCTCAAGATTGGCGAACACGATGTCGTATCGCCTGAGTGTGTCACTCACAAACGCGAACGGATATTGCAGATCGCCCCGCACAAGCTGCTGCCCGACGTACCGACCCAGGTTCACATCGCCGAAGAGAAGCACCGAGAGCCGCGCATCATTCCTTTGGGACTGTCCACTTGCTGCCATCACCCCGCAAACCACGGAGGCAGCAAGAAGATATCGTCTCAATTCCTCACCGTAAAGAACAGATACACAATCAGAAATGCGCCGCCGATGAGAAGGATGGGACTCAGAAGCCGATCCATGAGCGTCCTCTCGCCGGGTTGGTCGGCCGCCGTCGATCCTCCATCCTCCCGGAATGCCACGGTGTCGACAGCCTGGCGCCTGAAGAGACCAATATATTGAACTGACGACGAATCATTAGACGTGTGCCGGGCCTCGATGGCCGTCTGAATATCACGCCGGTAATCGCCTCCGGCCAGGACGGAATACCGCACACTTTGATCCAGGATTGTCAGCTGGAGCTGGTTCCTGGCCCCTGTATCCACGGACGGAAGTGAGATCCTGATGCCTTTCCGTCCGAAGAAATCGAGGAACGCGTTTTCGACGATCGCCCTGGCGGTCCCGCCTGAGACAACGAGTCCGAGTTGCGTCGCACCATCGGGCGTTCCAAGTTTGCCGAAGCTTTCCTCCGCTATGCTCGAGGCCTGCGAGCGGAGAACAAGCGGTGCACTGAGTCCGGCCGATTGAGCCCTGCCCCCGGCAGCAAGGATCATCGTAGCTGCGACGACGAGGACAATCCGGTTGATCTGCGACAAGCTCATCGTGGTCAGGCGTAAATTCCGCGTAGTTTGAGTGTCCGCGCGACTTTGTCAATTGCCAGGATATATGCTCCGATGCGGAGCGTGACGTTGTAGCGTTCCGCAACTTCATAGACTGCATCGAACGCGTCTTCCATCATTCGTTCCAGCCGTCCATTTACACGGTCGAGCGTCCAGGAAAATCCTACCCTGTTCTGCACCCACTCGAAGTACGAAACCGTGACCCCGCCGGCGTTCGCGAGAATATCCGGGATCACAAGGATCCCTTTTTCCTGAAGTATCGGATCTGCGTTGGCGGCCGTCGGTCCGTTGGCCCCCTCACAAATGACCTTCGCTTTAATTCTTGCCGCGTTCAGATGCGTGATCTGATCTTCCTTGGCTGCCGGGACAAGCACATCGCATTCGAGCTCGAGCAGCTCATCCGTCTTGATCTTCTCCGCACCGGGGAACCCTGCAAGCGTCCTGTTGCTCTGCACCCACAGCAACGCCTTGTCGACATCGATCCCCTTCTTGTTGTAGAACGAACCGCTGATGTCGCCGATGCCGGTCACCCTGTAACCCTGCTGATGGAGGAGCTGCGCCGTCACCGATCCGACGTTGCCGAAACCCTGCACGATAACATTTGTATCTTTCAATTTCAGTCCGAGCTGTCGCAGCGCCTTCGATATCACGATGGTGCATCCTCTACCGGTTGCTTCCCTTCTACCCAGGGAGCCGCCGAGCAGGAGAGGTTTTCCCGTGACGACAGCCGGCTCGGTCTTCCGCATATGCATGCTGTAGGTATCCATGATCCATGCCATCACCTGCTCGTTTGTGTTCATGTCGGGAGCAGGCACATCGCGATCCGGACCAAAGATATCAATCATGTTCGAGGTGTATCGCCGTGTGATTTTCTCGAGCACAAGCGGACTGAGCTTCGAGGGATCGCACCGGACACCTCCCTTGGCACCACCGAACGGGATGTTCATGACAGCGCACTTCCACGTCATCCACGCTGCGAGCGCCTTCATCTCGTCGAGGGTGACATCGGGTGCGTATCGGAGACCTCCTTTGGAAGGCCCGAGTATGTCGTTGTGAATTACCCGATATCCCTCGAACACTTCCACCTCGCCCGAATCCATGGCGATCGGAATCGAAACGATCACCTGGCGCACGGGGCGCTTCAGATACTCGTATACCCCCGGCTCGAGCTTCAGCAGATGAGCAGCAATGTCGAAACGCTGCATCATCGATTCAAAGGGATTCTCTTTGCTGAAGAGAGGTGCAGGTTCCTGATACGTAAACGGCTGCTGTGGCGTCATTCCATCCTCCGGCCCTTCACTCCTGACGAGAACTCAACTCAATACTTCGCCGGCGCTTCCTGGTCTTCACCCCTCGAACGGCCGATGAAGCTCACAAGTCATTTACTGCGCCGGGACTTAACAGCCCCCGACGAAAGCGTCGGGGCAAACCGAGTACCGCAAAGGACACCTCGTTGACAACCGGGAACACCTGCTTCTGAGGTGGATCCTAGTGAATCCCTCCCATGGCCATTTCTTCGAGGCGAGCGATGCGCTCTTCCGTCGGCGGATGCGTCGAAAACAAGTTGGCAATGCCGCCTCCACGAAGAGGATTCACGATGAACATGTGCGCCGTTGCCGTCCCTGCGTTCTCCATCGGGATCTGCTCTGCGCCGCGTTCGAGTTTCTTGAGAGCGTTGGCGAGGCTGAGCGGCCTTCCACAGATTTTCGCTCCCCCTTCATCCGCCGCGAACTCCCGCGAGCGGGAGATTGCAAACTGTATCAGCATCGCTGCGATTGGGGCGAGAATGAGGAGAAGGATCTCGCCGAGCGGATTGGAGTTCTCCCTGTCTCGGCTGCTGCCACCGCCGAAGATCGAAGCAAACATCGCCATCCTCGACATGAAGACAATTGCTCCGGCCATCGCGGCGACAATCGTGCCGGTGAGAATATCTCTGTGCTTCACATGTGCGAGCTCGTGGCCGATCACCCCTTCAAGTTCATCCTCACTGAGCAGGTGCAGAATCCCTTCGGTCGCTGCCACAGCAGCGTGCTCAGGATTTCTTCCTGTTGCGAACGCGTTTGGTGAATCTCCCGGAATAATGTACACCTTGGGCATCGGAAGCTCAGCCTGCGTCGAGAGCTTCCTCACGACCGCATACAAGCGAGGCGCTTCCTGCTCACTGACTTCCCGGGCGCCATACGTCATGAGCACGATCTTGTCTGAAAACCAGTACATGCCAAAATTCATCAACAACGAAAATGCAAATGCGAGCACAAGTCCCTGCTCCTGGCCCAGCCATTGCCCAACAAGCATCATCAGGGCCATCATCAGGACCATCAGTCCTACAGTCTTCACGGTACCCATGAAAAACTCTCCTTCTCAAAAAATACAATGGTTCCACTATGTCAATGTAATTTATGAAAAAAACGGAGCAGTTTCAACGGAATTCACGACTTGCGGTGCGAACGGAAGCCCTATCGATGCAGGTTCCGTTGCGAAGGAAAGGATGATCTACAAGGCAGTTGTCAGGTCGGATTCTCAGACGATCGCGTGGACCGGGTTCTGCGAATCCGCTTGAGAGTTTCTTCAACGAGAGCTGGATCTTCGTCGAGGAAGTGACGTGAAAACCTGCGTGCCCGCTCCACCTCCAGCGAATTGACTTCGGCGAAGATGAGATCCGGTTCAAACATCTTCGCAGACGAAATCGTCGCTCCCCCGGGGCTCACAACCGACGATCCTCCCCAGAAGTTGACGCCGTCTTCATACCCGACGCGATTCGAAAACACCAGGTAAGAACTGAGAAGGCGCGCATAGGCCCGGTGTTGTTCATGGTTCACCCGGGCAGCTTCGAGTTCAGCGCTGCCTGTAGCGACGCGCGTTGGACTCGCCGTGAGAGAGAAGATCACTTCCGCTCCATCCAGGGCCAGAAGGTACGGCAACGACACATGCCACAGGTCTTCACAAACCAGCAGCCCAAACCTTCCGTGCTTCGAGTCGAAGGCACAGACGTCGCGGCCCTGACTGAAATATCTCCCCTCTTCAAACATCCCGTAGGTAGGAGGATAGATCTTCCGATGAATATGCTTGATAAGCCCATCCTCGAGGAACACTGCAGAGTTGTAAATGCCATGATTCTCGCCGCTCTCGACCATTCCAAACGCGACCGAGACAGATTTGCTCGCGTCACGCAGAGGCGAAAGCCGCAGATCCGCAAACGGGTTCACTGCCACTTCCCAGGCAAGGTCCCGGAGCGTGTAACCGGTGAGGCTCAGTTCCGGAAAGACGATCAGGTTCGCCCCGAGGCTGCGGGCCTTGTCGATCAATTCGAGATGTTGCTTCAGATTCGCCTCGAGATTTCCGACAGCGGAGTCAACCTGGGCAACGGCAAGTTTGAATTTCATGGGGAATGAAGGAATTTGATTTCTTCGTCCGGGACCTGCACAATGCTGCCGGATCAGGATATATCGACCGTGTTTGGGAGTTCGTTCTTGTCCCCGGGCCGGGCGGGGAAATGCTGAGCCAGATGATCGGCAACGTCCTTGACTGCATCAAGAAGTCCGAGGCGGAACTCCTTCTTCGCAAAGCGCGCGGCCATCGCGGCAGCGACCCCCGACCAGGTGTCCTGAGCGACTTTCTGATTGATGTGTTCATCGGCGAGAATGAAGAATTCGCGGGTCTCAAGAAGGATGAAGATGAGAATCCCGGTCCGCTCTTTGGTTTTCATCATTCCAAGATGGACGAACTCATGGCGAGCAAGCTGCTCGACGGAGAGCGTGCGCTCTTTCCTGGATCGCTTCTGGCGCACCGCGACGCGAATTTCGCCCGACGTTCGTTGTTCCTGCTCGCCGATCGCATCTGCAATATCCTTGAGATCCTGTTTCGAAAGGAAGTTCTTCACCAGGTTTGCCATTCAGCGCCTCATGAGAGATCGATCATTTTGATGTCTTTGATGTACTGGACGGTCTTGTCTTCCTTCAGGTTGATCAGCTTCTCCATCTTCGATTCAATCCGCTCGACGTTCTCGCGGATAATCGCGAGATATTTCGCCCGTTTCTCCGAGTTGCCGTTCCTGATCAACTCCTCGACAATCCCTTTCATGTTCTGAAGCGGAATCGAGATCTCGCCGGTAATTCCAACGATCATTTCCTGCATCGCCTCAAGCCTTTTCTGCCGAATCTCCAGCTCTGCTACTTCCTTCTGGAACTTCCGCTTCTCCACAACCGTCATGATCGTCTTCGGAAGGATCGGCGTGCTGATTTCCTCTTTCACAAGATAGTCGCGCACACCCAGTTTCATCACTTCGACTGCAAGGTTCATGTCCTTGTTCACCGTCAGGAAGACGACCGGTGTGTCCACTTCG
>DATJQB010000489.1:0-2377 GCA_035506075.1 Bacteroidota bacterium
CTCGGGAATAGAAGACCGCATCCATCTGTGTATGGTCGATGGCGTGAAGATCGACAAACGGCAGGCCGCTGTACGAATCGATGAAAGCAGAGGCATGGTACAGAATCTGGTTCGCAGAAACGCCGGAGCTATCGGCTCTGAGCCGCACCTGGCCGAGCGGTATCTTCAGCCACGTGACTTCGTAGACGAGCTCTTCCCCCGGGCAGAAGATGGAGGTATTGCAGTCGCGTGCGGATTGGCGGGACGGTTGAGCCGGCACCCACATGGTCATGACTCCCATCCAAATGAGGAGAACGAGAATTTTCATAGCCACCTTCTATAAAAATCCAACGGTAAGATATGAAAAGAAAGTGAAAGAAACTCATCCCGGAGGAATGGGGGCCAGGGTCAGCAAATCCAATGGATTGGAGGAATGAAGAACCGCACAGATGAGGGATTGAATGGTGCCTAACTCACTACCGGAGAAATGAGTAATCCGATACAATAGGTAATTGCCGCTTCGCCAATGCCGACGAGCGTCATTTCCAATCCGCTCTTTACCCACGAACGTCCGGTGACGATCACCTTCGAGGCGCCGACGGCGAAATGGGCGACCGTACTTACGACGAGAGAGGTCAGGAGCGCGGTGGTGCCATGACTGAAGAGGAATGGTAGGACGGGTATGAGTGCGCCAACCGCAGTGCTCAGGGTTGCACTGACCGCCGATCGCCACACCTTTGGGAAGGATTGTTCTGAGAGACCGAGTTCTTCATGCGCGAGCGTTTTTAACAATTGATCGGGATTATCAGCAAGGCGCGCGACCATCGCTTTTGCCTCCTGCTCTGAAAATCCTTTGAGCTGGTAGAACAATTCAAGCTCTTCGCGCTCTTCCGCGGGGTTTTCCTCGATCTCTTTCCGCTCGCGATTGAGCTCCGCCTCGTATACTTCCCGTTCCGATTTTGTCGCAAGGTACGCCCCGCTTCCCATCGACAGAGCCGAAGCGATCATTGTAGCAAAACCGCTGAGGAGAACAAATTCACCGTTGACGTGCGTGGCACCGGCTACGCCGCTCACGACGCCGAAAGCCGCACCCAAGCCATCGTTCACACCGTAGATCGCCTGTCCGATCCACCCGCCGGCTCGAACGTGCCATTGTTCCCTTCCAAGGATTTTCTCAAGCTTGCTTTGCGGGTGGGGCAACGGACCTTCAAATTCTTCCAGCATACGATTGTGCGCCTGTTCCTCGCGCTGGGTCTCAAGAAGAATTGCCCGATCTTCCTCGGATTGTGCGTTAGCGAGGAGAGATTCATACAGTGAATCTGCTTCCTGCTCACCCGCTTCCAGCATCTTCGCAGCAGCAACAGTATCGCTTCGCAAGAGCACCCAGCGTCTGGCGCGTTCCTGGAGTGTCTCGACGTACTCGCCCGGCTCGACGCCGAGCTCGCGGAGGCGTTTCGCCCAGGTTTCGGCGTGGCGTTCCTCCGCCTCAGCCATGCGGACGAGGATCGATTTCTTGTCGGGGTTTGATTCACGCTCGGCGAGTGCGCGATAGTTTTTCGCACTGCGAACCTCATCGCGCCATGCCTGGCGGAGACCGCGGATGAATTGTTCTTTATTCGTCATGCGGGCGTAGTGATTACGAAGGCGCGGGAGCATTTGCTGTCGTACTCCCTGAGAATTTGTGTGAATATATCACAATTTCGGATGGGAGTCAACGATACCATGTACGGACGGTCGATCCATCTCGGCGAAATGGAGAAGATCCTCTCCGATGTCAGGACCGTGTTCTGATGTGCTCGCTCATGATCACCCCGAGCGCAACGGAGAGCAGCTTCGCATCGCTCTTGTCGGCTCGGGAAGGAATGAGAATGGGCACGGTTCCTCCTACAATGACGTGTGCCAGCCGCAATCCGGCAAAAAATGTGGTGCTCTTGGCAAGACTGTTTGCCGACTCGATGTTAGCGGCGATGAGTATCTCTGCCTTCCCGGCAACGGGAGAGTTGATCCTCTTCTCGTCGGCAGCTTCGGATGAGACTGCATTGTCAAGCGCAAACGGCCCGTCGACCGTACACCCTTTGATCTGCCCACGCTCGTTCATTTTCGAGAGCGCCGCCGCATCAATCGTCGACTGGAGGTTCGGCAATACGAATTCGGTCGCGGAAAGTACCGCAACCTTTGGATTCGGGTTGCCAAGTGCGTGGGCAACCTCAACGGCATTGATGATCAGCTCCACTTTGTTTTTGAGGTCGGGAGCCAACGTCATGCCGCCGTCGGTTATCATGATGAACCTGTTGCCGGTCCGCGGAGGGAATTCCAGGATGAAAATGTCGGACAGCAGCCGGCCGGTTCGTACCCCGGACTCTTCGTGGAGGACTCCCTTCATCATCGTTGAAGTGTC
>DATJQB010000490.1:0-15035 GCA_035506075.1 Bacteroidota bacterium
AAGTCGGGTATTTTTCCCGAAGAATCAAAAGCACCCATAGCTCAATTGGATAGAGCATCAGACTTCGGATCTGAGGGTTGGGGGTTCAAATCCCTCTGGGTGCACAAGATTTCATTCCGCTTCTGACTTCGCTGTGCATCAGCCGTCATTTGCCATCTGGTGATCGTTGCTCATCTCTTCCGCGAACGCGGAGACCACCTTCGACACATCTTCCTTTGTTATCCAGTAATGTGTGACAAGCCTGCGTCCGGCGAGAATTCCGCGCTTGCTCAGCCTTTCAAAGAACTCTGCTTCAGAGACTTGATTCTCCGCGGCAAAATGGTAGTAGACCATGTTCGTCGGGGGAACATTCGTATCGAGGATGATGCCGGGGATATTGCGCAAGCCATCCGCCAACAGACGGGCGTTTGCATGGTCCTCCCCCAGACGCTTCGCTGTGGTCTTCAGTGCAACGATTCCGGCCGCGGCCAACACACCGACCTGCCTCATTCCTCCCCCTACCTGCTTCCGATTTCGACGAGCTTCTTCGATGAATTTCCTGCTGCCGCACAAGACTGAGCCCACAGGAGCACAGAGTCCCTTCGACATGCAGAACATCACCGAGTCCACACCTTGTGTGAGTGACTTCAAATCAACGTGTTGCGCAGCGGCGGCGTTGGCCAGCCTTGCTCCGTCAAGATGAAGCTTCAAACCGCAACGGTGGGCGAGTTCGGCCACGCTGCGCGTGTACTCCGGCGTCAGCGTCATCCCGCCACAAGCGTTCTGGGAATTCTCCAGGCAAATCAACCTTGTACGCGGGTGATGAATGTCGTCTTCCCGGATGGCGCTCGCAATATCCTGCAATGCAAGTTTCCCATCCTGCTGATTGCGCACCTGACATGCGTGGATTCCTCCGAGGGCCGCCATACCGCCAACTTCGTGCAGGAAAATGTGCGACCTGTCGCCGACGATAATCTCGGCGCCGCGTTCGCAATGCGTGAGAAGGGCTACGAGATTCCCCATCGTCCCGGAGGCGACAAAGAGCCCGGATTCGAAACCGAGCATGTCTGCTACCATTTCTTCCAGTTTTTTCACTGTGTAGTCATCACCAAAGACATCATCGCCAACCTCAGCCTCCGACATGGCGGCTCTCATTTCCGGGGTGGGATGAGTCACTGTGTCGCTGCGCAAGTCAATGATACCATTTCTAAAACACATGCTGATCCCTTTCTATCGACAAATTATCACATGCAACGGTGGTCGGTCCCTTCTTCCGTCGGATTTCAAGCTACTTTGCTCCCGGCCAAAAATCAAGTGAATCGGGAAATGGAATCAGGAGCCTGAACGGTTTGAAAGGTCGCGCGAATATTCGTATCATGGATGTGTGGACGAAAAGAAATGCCCTGCTTTCGAACCTTGCACCGTCGAGCGCTCCAATGAAGAACCAATCCGTGTATCCATCGTTCAAGATCGTCCTCGTCGACGATGAGTCGTCTTTCCTTACTGCGACTGCTTTCGCTCTGAAGCGAGAGGGGATCACGAACATCGAAACCATCGAGGACAGCCGCCTCGTCCTGGAGAGCATCGCCGGGGGAGGCTGCGGCATTCTTGTGCTCGACATGGCCATGCCCTACGTGAGCGGCAAGGACATCCTTGTCGAAGTGCGACGCGAGTATCCCGAGATCGACGTTTTCATGCTTACGGCAATCCGCGATGTTCAGAATGCCATCGACTGTTTGAAACTCGGCGCCAGGGACTATCTTGTGAAGCCGATCGAACAGCGCGAGATTGCTGCCGTCCTGAAGAATGCAGTAGAATCGAGAATGCTGATGGAGGAAGCGTCCAGGCTCAAAGGAAGTCTCCTGCGTGAGGAGCTGAAACATCCCGAGGCCTTCTCTCCGATCATCACCAACGATGGACAGATGCGGAATATCTTCAAATACATCGAGGTGATCGCAGAAGTTGATGTTCCCGTCCTGATCACGGGGGAAACGGGAACTGGCAAAGAGCTTGTCGCGCGCGCAATCCACGGACTTTCCGGCCGCAACGGTGCGTTCGTCTCAACGAACACTGCGGGAATTGATGACGCGACATTCAGCGATACGCTCTTCGGCCACGTGCGCGGAGCATTTACGGGAGCGGATCGAAATCGCAAGGGCCTTGTGGAGGAAGCCGCCCATGGGACACTCTTTCTCGACGAGATCGGCGATCTTCGCGCCGAATCACAGACCAAACTCCTTCGATTCCTCGAAGGAGGCAACTACCGCCCTCTGGGATCTGATTCCGTTGTAGCATCCAGTGCCCGGCTCGTCTTCGCAACGAATCGGGATCTTCGTGCCCTTGCGAGCGGCGGACAGTTCAGGCCGGACTTGTACTATCGGCTACAGTCACACGAAGTTGCCCTTCCCCCTCTTCGTCAACGCATGGGTGATCTCGTCCACCTCACGAATTTCTTCGTCGACGAGGCATCATCAAAATTCAAGAGGACTCGCCCGTTCCTCAATCCCGAAGTGTACTCCCTCCTCACAACCTATCACTGGCCCGGAAACGTGCGTGAACTGAGAGGGCTCCTCTTCGATGCTGTCTCGCGCAACGAAACACACAGCCTCAGCCTGAAACATCTCAAGTCGCGACTCAGGGAGATTCGCAACGAGATTCCTGCAAAGGATGCAACTCCGGAAAGAAGAGAACCAGTCGAGGCTGCACAAAAGCGAGTCGTCTTTTCTGAAACGCTACCCACCGCAGATGAACTCGAGCTCCTCCTCATCCATGAAGCCCTTCGAAGAACCGGCGGCAACAAGACCCAGGCTGCCGATCTCATTGGCCTCGCAAGAGGCACGGTTATCAAGCGACTCAAGTAGCGTTCTCTTGTGTTCCGTTCGATGATTCTCCCGCGTGAACCGGTGTGTCCGATTTGCACAGTGTTCAAATTCAGACGCGCCGGAAGTCTCTTTCTCTGTGGGGCATTACATCGTTGCACGCTCTCCGCTGTTCACTCAGTGGACACCCCCCTACCCTGGCGTTCCGTAGTTTTGTGTCGCTTTTCGACCCGGTTGCAGGAAAACTGTTCCGCTTGATTGTGGCATGGAACTGGTAACTCCACTGTCAAACGCCCTGAACACTTCACCATCGCACCGGAGCACGATCATGTCGGCACAACCAGAACTGGATCATTCATCACTGAACATTGTCATCGCCGAGGACGAGGAGAGCCTCCTTGGCTCGGTTTATTTCACACTTCGCAGGAAGGGATTCAACGTCTTTCGGGCGTTGACTGGAAATGAAGCACTCTCGATCATAAGCGAGCAGCATGCAGCCGGCAAGCCGATCGATCTGCTGATTACGGATATCTTCATGCCCGGGATGAACGGCGAAGAACTCATCGAAGCCGCGCGCATCTTCGAGCCCAACCTGCCGATCCTGGCCATGACGAGCTTCGGCAAAAAGGACTTGCTTGTGCGCCTCATCCGGCTTGAATGCGACGATTTCCTGGACAAGCCATTCACGCACGAGGAAATTGAAAGCCACGTTCTCAACGTCCTGACGAAGTCAAAGGAGGAGACAAACCAGCAAAGGAAACGGGATCAGCTCGCACAGGTGGGGATGAAGGTCAGGTCCGTCGTGCACGACCTCGCGAACATGATGAACAGCACGCTCGGCTATGCCAGCCTTGCGCTGAATGACGTCGACGAATCCCATCCCGCACGTAAACGCCTCTCGAAACTGCTGGCCTCGGCCAACCTCGCGGCAGAGATTCTGAAGAACCTAATGACACTGAAGTCCGAACCTTCATCGCTTCTCAAGGTCAAGACCGACCTCGGCGCGTCGGTGGAACGCATCGGCGCGGTGCTCCGGACTGTCGCCCCGGAGTACATCCGGGTCAAAGTCTTGGTTCCAAACCAGCCCCTGACGCTTCGGGTGGATTATGAACGAATCCATCAGGCAATCTTGAACCTTGGATTCAATGCCATCGATGCCCTGGACAAGGGTGGCGTGCTGACATTGACTGCGTCCACCGAAATGATCCCTCAGGAGAGAAACCCGGATGTGACACACTGTTTTTGCATCTCCGTAAGAGACAACGGAACAGGCATTTCAAAAGAGAATCTCGCGAAGATCTTCACAGATGGTTTCACAACCAAACCGAACGGGCACGGCTTCGGACTGTCTGTTGTCAAAACCATTGTTGAGGAACATGACGGATGGGTGGAAGTAACGAGTGAAGAGGGGCGCGGGACCGAGTTCAAAGTGTTCCTCCCGTCAATCTCCAAGGTGTATCAACTGGCTCCATCGGGAACTGACTAGAACGCGGAGTGTCAGTCAGATTGCACAATGGCCGGCGCATGATGTCTGCCGCCCGGAAACAACTCCAGAGAACCAGATGACGTTCGACGCGTTGCGTTCATAACAATCTCATCGGGCGGGGCGTGAATCCTGCGCAGTCCAATCTCTCCAGCAGGCCCCCCAAGCTCCGCCCAATCTTCACTTCTGAGAACAATCCTTACAGCGGGTTGCCGACCCCGATCCGTCCACACTCATCCTTGCAGCAGGATCATATTTCTCCTATACTATAGAAGCTCTATAGATCGGATGCCAAAGCGATCCGCGTTCCAGCACATCAGTGGACGATTCCAATGAACAAACGCACACTTGCCATCGCTGTCTCCCTCACGCTGATCACGTTCACGAGCCTGTTAGGACGGCAGAAAGCTACGTACCTCCTTCCGGGGTTCTCGATCAGTCCCTACTACGGCGAACAAATCGTAACGTTCAAATACTACCCAGAGGTGCGTATTCAGATCAACGCCCCTCCGCCGGACATGTTCGACCCGGCCAAACCGACGGCCCTCGTCCTGTTTGCGCTCCCCAACGGCAATACCATCGAGCAAACGGTCGGAAAACAAGTGCTCCCGACTGATGACTGGCACTACGATATTCAGCACATCGGTGCACAGACAAGATTCCTGCGAAACGAAGTCCGCGATACGAACATCGTGACCATTTACCTCGAAGCGAACGCATCCACAGGGTCGCTTGCGTGGTCGACCTGGCGATCGCAGTACACGAACAACGCTGCGATGATCAAGGGGATCGTTGATTCGATGATGGCGCTCTTCGGCGCGTATCACCCCTTCGTGGTTCTGTCCAGCCACAGCGGCGGCGGCTCGTTCGAGTTCGGCTACTTCAATGCGACAGCCTCGATTCCTCCGGAAATCCGGCGCATCGCGTTTCTCGACAGCGACTACAACTACGACAACTCGTACGGGGCGAAGCTGCGGACGTGGCTCGATGCGTCACCGGATCACTACCTCAGCGTCCTTGCATACAACGACAGCATTGCGCTGCTGAACGGTCAGCCCTTCGTCAGTGCCACGGGCGGGACATGGTACAGAACCCGCATGATGGTCACGTACCTTCTGGGCTATTATCAGTTCACGACGACGGTAAGCGATACCTTCATCACTTGCCGCGCCCTGAATGGGCGGATTTCAATCATCCTGAAGCAAAATCCAACCCGCGAAGTTCTTCATACCGTCCAGGTAGAACTCAACGGCTTCATCCAGACAATGGTCTCAGGGACACCGCTTGAGGGGCAGGGCTATGTCTACTTCGGCCCGAGGGCGTACTCCCAGTACATTCAGACAGGCAAACCCGTGCCATCGCTTCTGCAGATTCCCGCACGACCTGCCGGCTCGATGACGGGTTCCCAGTTCATGACCTTTGTTGGGTCCATGTCCTTCGATCAACGGGAAACGGCAATCTACAACGAGATTTCGAAGGGAAACATCCCGGACTTTCTGCGCTACCAGAAGAAACTCCAGTCGACGTTCTACGATGCGAACGGCGCGCCGCACAGGGTGATTTACCAGGTCATGCCGGATTACCTTTGCATCGGCTCGAACGACGATTTCTGCCGCATACCGATGGGTCCGATCACAGCCCAGAAACTTGCAAACCTGTTCGGAGCCACCATGCCGACTCCGAAGCTCGTCGACGACATCTACATGCAATCGGACGTGAAGCTGGCACCGGTGACGTATGCACCGGTCGGCAATCAGAATGAGCTTATTTCGAAATTCGTCGAGCACAACGCCGCCATCGAGGCGCAGCGGCTTGCAACAGGTAAACCGCTCGGCTCCATTGTCGGCGGCATCAAGAAAGACGTCGTCATAAGCAACAAGATCACCGATCCCGCCAGCGCAAATCATGTCGTCATCTATGGGTGGCATCAGCTCAACGGCGTTCCGATCCAGCCGATCTACAGCGGACACGTCAATACATACGTCGATTACAGCCACGGCATCCGTTTCATCAACAATCAGCTCCTCCTCGACAGTGCCGTGACAACGGCCGGACAAATCCTGACTGACGCGACCATGTACCGGGTTCTCAGTAATGAATCCGGTCCGATGACCCAGACGAGCTACCTGAAATACAACACGATCCCCAACGTCCCGAAATCATTTGGCGTTCGGACCGAGTCAGGTTCCTCGTTGCGCGTGATCGTGAAACCGGATTCGACGACAAGTCAGTACATCATCGCCTACGGGACTGACGGTATTCATTTCACCGACTCGATTGCTTTCAACCCCGGGGACATCGTTCTCAGCAACCTCATGCAGGACTCATTGTACTTCATCAAGCTGCGAGCGGTGAATTTCATCGGCAGCTCAGGGTACTCTGAGGTCCTCGCAGGAGTCCCGTCGCTTGTTCAGCCGGGCGCTCTCGTTGTCAACGGATACGACCGGGCGGCAGTCACGAACACGCGCGATTTCATCCGTCAGCACGGCTCCGCGTTCATCGCGAACAAGACTCCCATCGCTTCCGCCACCAACGACGCGGTGGTCGACGGCCTCCTTTCGCTTGGCGATTATGCGGTTGTCGATTACATTCTCGGGGATGAAAGCACCGTCGATGAGACGTTCAGCAGCGCGGAGCAGTCGAAGGTGAAAGCGTATCTTCAGAACGGGGGAAGGCTGTTCGTTTCGGGGAGCGAACTCGCGTACGATCTGGATTCGCGCGGCAACGCTTCGGACAAAGACTTCATCAATAATTATCTGAAGATGAAATTTATCGCCGACGCGCCGAACGGATCCTCATCGACGACGTACAGTGTGGACGGCGTCAACAACTCGGTGATGAGCGGCGTCGGCACCGTCTGGTTTGATGACGGGACGCACGGGACGTACGACGTTCAATGGCCTGATGTGGTCAGGCCGCTGGGAGGGGCAGTCGGATGTGGAATGTATACAGGCCTCGATACATCTTCCGGCTACAGCGCAATCTCCTATCGGGGATTCGTTCCCTCCGGGGTCAAGGAGAGCCGGCTTGTCGCGTTCGGATTTCCGTTCGAGACGATCTATCCCGTCGACTCGCGCACGCGCGTCATGATGAAGATCCTGAACTTCTTTTCATCCGTCACTTCTGTACAAGCGAGTCCACTGACACCAATCCGATTTGAGCTCTTTCAGAACTATCCCAATCCGTTCAACCCTTCGACGGCGATCACGTACCAACTGCCTGCCGACAGTTTTGTTTCGCTCAAGGTATTTGATTCCCTCGGAAGGGAGATCGCCTCCCTCGCCGGCGAACGACAAACCGCCGGAACGCACACCATTCAATGGGATGCTTCTCATGTTCCAAGCGGGGTGTATTATTATCGGCTGGACGCAAGCAGCAATCACCAGGTACGGAAGATGCTCGTTCTTAAATAGTATCTTCGCCCCGCCGTGCGATTTTGCAGGACCCGGACGAAGTCCTTCCGGGTCCCCGGATCAACCAACTGAAATGCGTGTCAGCCTACCGTTCTTCCTCAGTTCGTTTTCTCTTCAAATCCCCGGATCATTTCAGAAACTCAAGGAGCACTCCGTTCGTTGTGTATTCCTAAGGCTGGATCATGGAGAATCTGTGCAGGGGCAGGGCTTTTGTCCGCAGCGTTCTGTGCGGCCCGGTTTTGACCGAAGAGAATCTCATTCCTGGATTGAGACGTCCAGGCCTTCGCAGTCTCCGTACGATACATTCGTCCGGTCGAACGGGAAGGGGATTTGTGGCTTTTTCCTCTGAAACATGACAAAACGGGCGTGGAATGGATCTTGTCTCATTTTTGCTCTGTGATGTGTGTCATTTGATTAGAGGGGCCGAATATGGTATTTTGCTTGTGTAGTTTTTGTGGAAACGGAATCACGGTACAACATCTATGATGCCGAACCTTCACTTTGCGGGGAGGAATAGGTAGTGAACACTGGCCAGACTGTTCTCACGATTGGTGCGCTTGTGCTGCTGGGCTTCACGGTCTTGCTTACGAACCGTTCGTCCCTTCAGTACGGTACGATCATCAATCAAACGGAAATAGACATCTATTCCGTCTCGCTTGCCGAATCCATCATGGAAGAGGCGGCAGGCAAGGCGTTCGATCATTACAGCGCTTCGGATACTGCCGGGAATGGCGCCGTGATAACTGCAGTTTCGCAGCTTACATCTCCGTCCTCTCTCGGAACGGAATCGGATGACAACTACTCCAATCCGAAAAAAAGTTTCGATGATTTTGACGACTACAACTCATGGTCGGTCACTCCGTACGTCATCTATGTTCCGGGTGTCGATTCGTTCCACATTCAGGCGCAGGTGTTCTACGTCGACACCACGAATCCGGACCTGAAGCTAAGCACTCAAACGTGGCACAAGAAAATGATCGTCAAGGTGTGGCCAACGATCACCCCCTGGGGTGAGACTAAATCATCCGGAAAGGCCAAACCCGATACAGTGACGATGTCCTATCTCATGAGTTACTGGTGGTTCAGGTGAGCCTATGGGAACCAGTTCAATCATAGACATTATCACATCCGCCGTGATCGCCGGCGTGCTCCTGCTCATTTCTTTGAGGTTGAACGCGCAGGCCAACGAATCGACAATGGTGTACAACGGAAGTGTGATTCTTCAGCAAAACATCACAACGCTTGTCGGTTGGATTGAGCACGACTTCAGGGAGATCGGCTATTGCCGCGATTGGACAAAGATCCCCATCGCGTCGCAGGCGTTCCGCAAGGCCGATTCGTCTGACATCACCTTCTGGTCGGATACCAAGAATGTCGGCAATGTTGACTCCATCCGATGGTACGTCGGGCCGGTCACCGACAGCATCGTGAACAAAACGGCTAATCCGCGTGATCGCCTGATCTACCGCGTCGTGAACAACGCTGCGACGAAGGGATGGAACCTCGGGGTGACGCAGTTCAGGCTCACGTACCTCGACTACAACCGAGACACCCTGAAGACGCCGGTCGCGAACCCGGCGCTCATCTATGAGATCGCGATCTCAATTACGTGTGAAGCACCGTACAAGTTCAGCGAGCAATACGCAGCCTACAAGACGGGGGCCGACAGCTCGGACTTCCAGGTTTTCTGGAGACAGATCAGGCTTGCTGCAAGAAATCTCAAGAACAGGTAAGCGGGGGATACTCGAATGGGACGAACATCACTCATCATGGTTCTGGGTTTCAGCCTGGCGCTGATTCTCAAGGGATTCAACCTGTCGAGGGTCACATCGGACGCGTACAGCAACATTGTGACCTACTACAACCGCGCAGCCGCGCACAACATTGCAGCGGGAATGGCAAACATGGGTTCCAACATCATTTACCGTGTCCCGAACTCGTTTCCGAAATATACGAACCTTTCCTTCGGCGGCGGCAAGGTCAATCTCTGGACCGTGGTGGCAGATACGGCAGGAAGGATCAGGCTTACCGTTGCGAGCAGCTACCAAGGATACCTTGATACTGTCAGCATCCTCTGGGGACAGAGCACGTTTTCCAAGTTCGCATACTACAGCGCCATCGAAGGATCCATCAACTGGGCAAGCAAGGACACAATCTTCGGACCATTCCACACGCAGGATAAGATGACCGTCAACGGCAGTCCGGTCTTCATGGGGAAAGTCACCAACAAACTCGGCATGACGAAAAGCCCGAGCAACTCGACGCCGGTGTTTAACGCCGGATACCAGACCGGCATCGACATCCCGATGCCCACCAACATGACCCCCTTGAAGAACGCGGCAGTCAGCGGAGGCAAGTATATCCACGGAAGCGATGTGACGATTACTTTCGACAGCGCGAGCACCGGCTACATGACGATCAAAATAGGAGCAGCAGCAGCCCAGCGCGTGCTCATCAGCACGTATGCGCCGAACGGTGCTCTCTTGATCGATTCCGGCAACGTCCGCATCAAGGGAGTTTTCAAGGGACAGTTTACACTTGCGGTACAATCCGGAGGAAAATCAGGAAAAGGAAAGATGTACCTCGACAGCAGTGTCGCATACTCCAGGAATCCGCTGGACCACCCGGGTTCAACGGACTTGTTGGGCCTCGTCGCTGAAGACAGCATCGTCATTACGAACAATAACAACAATTCCGGCAACGTGACAATCCAGGCTTCCATCTTCTCGCTCAATAAGGGACTCGGTGTTGAGCAGTACGACAACGGAGATGTGCGCGGGAGAATCAACCTTCTCGGCGGGGTTTCACAGCAACAGCGTGCAGCCGTGGGTACTTTGGGAAGCAACGGCGCCGTCAACTCCGGCTTTAGTAAGAGCTATATGTATGACAACAGGCTGATGGTTCAATCGCCGCCGTACTATCCAACGACGGGGAGTTACGAGATACTCTCCTGGTACGAGCGATAAGCGCCGATTCAGCCAGAACCGATGCAGAAGCGAAAGCCCGGACTCAAGTGCGAGTCCGGGCTTCTTTTTTTCAAACAACTCGGCGAGAAAACGCTACCGGGCAAGGAGTCCGACGACCGACCGGGCGGCCACCAGGTAGTGCCCCTCATGGATGGAATCGGATACCCCGACCGGGTCGGCAAAGTCGTGGGGGCATGCCAGCGCAGTATCGAGCAGCCGATGCCACTGTTTGCCTGCCGGCGGCTGCGGAAGATGAAAACTCAAGGCATCGGAAAATGCGTTAAACACGAAGTACAAATCGTCATCCCGTCCATCGAATTGCAGTTCGATGGCAATGGACCTCGAATGCCACGACCAATCTGGCTGAAGCAAGTCGACACCATGCCAGATGATGCGCGGGATCTCCGCCCCTTGTCCGATAAATTCACGCTGCCGGAATAACAGGTGCCGCATACGAAAAGCGATCAGGCGTCTGAAGAACCGCAGCAGGTCGGCATTCTCTTTCGTCAATCCCCAGTCAAACCAGCTCAGGTCATTGTCCTGACAATAGGCGTTGTTATTACCCTGCTGTGTGCGACCGACTTCATCTCCGGCGAGGATCATCGGGACACCCTGGGAGAGCAGAAGAGTTGCGGCGATGTTCTTCATCTGGCGCTTGCGCAGTTCCTGAACATCCGGATCGTTCGTCGGCCCCTCGACGCCGCAATTCCAACTGTCATTCTCGTTGAGCCCGTCGCGGTCCTGTTCGCCGTTCTGGCTGTTGTGTTTCGAGTTGAACGAGACGAGGTCGGCCAGTGTAAAACCATCGTGGCTTGTCACAAAATTCACGCTGTGGTACGGAGCCCTTCCGCTGCCTCTGTATAAATCGGCGCTGCCGCAGAAGCGCGTGGCAAGAGAGCGAACTTTGTCCGGCGTTCCCTTCCAGAACTGCCTGACGTCGTCCCGGAAGCTGGCATTCCATTCAGCCCACCGGCCCCAACTCGGGAAGCTCCCTACCTGGTACAATCCCGCTGCATCCCAAGCCTCGGCAATGAGCTTGACATTTGCGAGGACCGGATCGGCAGCGATGCGTTCGAGCAGCGGCGGATTTGAAAGAACGCTCCCATCGGTGCCGCGACCAAGGATCGACGCAAGGTCGAAGCGGAATCCGTCGACGTGCATCTCCGTCACCCAGTACCGGAGTGAATCCAGGATCAGATCCCTTACAACGGGGTGGTTGCAGTTTATCGTGTTGCCGCAGCCCGAGAAATTCAGGTACTTGCCAGTCGCCTGATCGACGATGTAGTAGACAGAGTTGTCAATTCCCCGGAAGGAAACCGAGGCGCCTTCATCATCGCCTTCACCTGTATGATTATACACCATGTCGAGAATGACCTCTATGCCGGCATCATGGAACTCCTTCACCATCGACTTGAATTCTCTCACTTCTCCGCCAAGTGCAGGCTCGCTTGCGTACGAGGCCTTCAGCGCGAAAAAGGTGATCGGGTGATATCCCCAGAAATTGAGAAGCTGTTCTCCCGTCGCGGGATTGCGGGCGAGACAGTCGGTCTCGAGGAAATCAGTGACCGGCATGAGCTCGACGGCGGTGATCCCCAGGTCCCGAAGATACGGTATCTTCTCGGTGAGGCCGAGAAAGGTCCCGGGGTGTCGAACTGCTGAAGATGGATGGCGTGTAAACCCGCGGACATGCATCTCATAGATCACCGAGTCGGCCAGGTGGCGGTTCAGCGGCTTGTCGTACTTCCAATCGAACTCAGGATCGATAACGCGCGATCGCCTGAGCCATGATGCCTCTCTGTTTGTCCGGCCCCGTCCCCAGACTTCTCCGCCGCTGAGCGACCGGGCGTACGGATCGATCAATATTTTCCCTGTATCGAATCGATGCACCGCCGAATCGGGCCGTTCACTCATTCCCACCCTGAATCCGTATTCGACTCCGGGATCGATACCGAGGATGCGCGCGTGCCAGATGTCCCCCGTCTTGTTGTAGCGGGCATCCAGCGGGAATTCTGCGAGTGGTTCTTCCTGGCCCGCAGCAAAGAGCACAAGGCTGACCTCGGTCGCGTGCCGGGCAAAGAGTGAAAAGTTCACTCCACCCCGAACGGGCGTTGCTCCCATCGGGAGCGGCTGTCCCCTTGCGATCTCGAATTGCTCAGTGACGACGTCCAGAAGCGATATTGATTTGCTTTTCTTTGCCATTGGTCAGCATTCGATATTCGGCTTTGATCTCAAGAGAAGAAACTCTGATGGATCCATACGCTGCAAGCATACCAAACGATTTCCTCAACCTCAATGAGTGTGAACACTTGAGAGCTCGCAATTCTGTGCGGATCGACAACTATTGACCAACCGATGAACGAAAGAGCTAGCCTCGCATGCATGTGTCCGGGAACGAATGACGGCGTTGATTCCCCCCGCAAATTTGTGCAAATTGTTGAAAACGGGAAGGTGGGAGGGCGCTGGTTGTCATGATGGCATCGATCAAAAAAGCGGCGTTGACGATTTTCAGACCTGCGCGGGACTTTTTCATCCAGCATCCCGCGTTGCTCTCCGGCTACATCATTTACGCCTACTTTTTCATCACGACGATGGATTTCTATCGTGACGTGAAGCAGTCACACCTGAAGGTCCGCGGAGTCTTTGAACGATTCGATGCCCTGTTGTGGATGTGGCTACTCGCTGTTGTGCTCGTGAAGGTGATCGAGTACCGCAACAAGCTCAATGAGCAGGAGAAGCTTCGGCTGGAAAGAGAAAAAGAACTCGAAGTTAAAAGCGTTCAATTGGAGACCGCCCATCAACTGATCAGAACGCTGCAGCACCAGATCAACAATCCTCTGACTGTAATACTGCTGTATGTTCAGCGTGCCCTGCGAAAAGGAGAAGGATCTCCTGAGTCGCTGAACAACCTCACCCAAATCAAGGAAAGCGCGGAACGAATTTCAGCAACGCTTCGCGAGTTCGCACACGCCCAGGGAATCGAGACGGTGGATTCACCTGTAGGCGGACTCATCACACCGCTCAAGCAGAATGACACTACACGAACAGTGGATGAAACAAGCCCTTCGGGAAGCTGAACGGGCCTTTGAACAGGAGGAAGTTCCTGTCGGGGCTGTGGTCGTTCAGAAAGGGAGGATCATCGGGCGCGGGTATAACCAGATCGAGCGTCTGCAGGATCCAACCGCTCACGCCGAAATGATCGCGATTACTGCAGCAGCGAACCATCTTGAATCACGCCGCCTGGAGGAGTGCACGCTCTACGTTACGCTTGAGCCCTGTCCGATGTGTGCAGGTGCAATCGTCCTTGCACGCATCCCAACCCTTGTCTTTGCCACCTTCGATCCCAAAGCCGGGGCGAGCGGCACGTTGTACAACATCACGCACGACAAGAGACTGAACCACACGGTTCACGTCATCTCAGGCGTCTGCGACCGCGACAGTGAAGTACTGCTGAAGGGATTCTTCGGAAGGGTTCGTAAGATCAATCCGTCGTCATGACGGCAGTGTTCAGGTGTCCGACTGGAGCTTCTCGGCCCTGTCTGCCACCCTGAGTTTTTCGATCATCTCGTCCAGATCACCATCGATAACGCCGGCAAGATTGTAGAGCGTTAATCCGATCCGGTGATCCGTCACACGGTTCTGCGGAAAGTTATAGGTCCTGATCTTGTCGCTCCTGTCCCCGCTCTTGATCATCGATTTCCTCGTCGCAGCCACAGAAGCGTTCTGCTCGTTCATTTTTGCTTCGTACAGCTTGGCGCGAAGCATCTTCATCGCACGTTCGCGGTTCTGAAACTGCGACCGTTCCTGCTGGCATGCGACGACAACACCTGTTGGCTTGTGTGTGATGCGCACCGCGGTTTCAACCTTGTTGACGTTCTGCCCCCCTTTGCCGCCCGACCTGTATGTATCAAACTGAAGGTCGGCGGGGTTAATTTCAATTTCCACCTCCTCCACTTCGGGCATCACCACGACGGACGCTGCCGAGGTATGGACCCGTCCCTGCGCTTCCGTTTCAGGAACGCGCTGTACCCTGTGGACGCCGCTCTCGTATTTCATCTGGCCGTACGCATTCTCTCCGGAGACCGCAAACACAACCTCTTTGAATCCTCCCTTGCCGGTCTCGTTCCAATCCATGAGCTCGACTTTCCATCCCTTCCGTTCTGCGTAGCGTGTGTACATTCTATAGAGGTCTGATGCAAACAGTGCAGCCTCTTCGCCTCCGGTCCCGGCCCTGATCTCCATGATGAAATTCTTGGTGTCGTTCGGATCTTGTGGAACAAGGAGGATCTTGAGCTCCTCTTCAAGTGAGGCGACCTGGACTTTCAGCGTGTCGTACTCCTCCTGGGCAAGCATCTTCATCTCAGGATCGCTTGTCGAC
>DATJQB010000491.1:0-9246 GCA_035506075.1 Bacteroidota bacterium
GATTCGAATTTTCCAGCATTGAAACAGATTTCGGTCGATTCGCGACCACAATAGGCTGGGAACTATTGATCAAAGGATGGGAGTATGCGGGGCGGCAAACGCGCCGCCCCGCCTCGGATAAGCTAACGCAGTGCAACAACCTTGCGTTACACGTCACCAAACGGCTTGTCTATCGCAACGGCCTCCATTCCGCCTAGTAAACGGCTGCCATCTTCGGTGACGACGAAGCAATCCTCAATCCGGATGCCGAACTCGCCGTAGATGTAGATGCCCGGTTCATCGCTGAACGTCATTCCAGGCTGGAGCTTCAGCTTGTTCTCCTTGACGAGGTATGGATATTCGTGGCCGTCCATGCCGATGCCGTGACCAAGCCGATGTGCGAAGTACTTGTAGCCGGGTCCGTACCCCGCATCCTCAATGACTTTGCGCGCTGCCTTGTCGACGTCCTCGCACGGCACGCCAGGCTTCGCGGTTTTCAACGCTGCCGACTGAGCCTTCTTGACGATGTTCCACACTGCCTTCTGTTTCTCGGTCGGCTTGCCGAAGACAATTGTCCTCGTGACGTCTGATTGATACCCCTCAACACTGCACCCGCCATCGACCATGATGACATCACCGTCGTGCAAGGTTCGTTGAGCGCGCGAACCGTGTGGAAACGCCGAGCTCATGCCGAATTGCGGTCCACCGTTGCCCCGCACTCCCATCTGTTGGTGGGCATTGCTGATCGCCTGGGACAGGTCACGCGGCGACATTCCTTCCTTGACCTGCTTGAACCCTTCCGCGTAAGCAAGTTTGGTGATTTTGTTGGCGAGGTCCATGTACGCCAGTTCTTTCGGCGACTTGATTCCCCTGCACCCCTCGCTGACCAGCGCCCCGTTCACGAGCTCGAGACCCGGAACATCCTTCTTCAGTCCAAACACGATGAAACTTCTTGTGGCAGGCGCGATGGCCAATCGCCCGGTGGCCGCGCCAAGGTCCTTCATCACTCCGCCGATGAGCTCGAACGGGTTCTCGTGCTCTTCCCATGTCCGCAGTTCCTGATCTTTCGGGATCATCTCTCGCGCGCTTTCTGCTTCGAAGGCGGGCCAGACCCAGATTGTCTTTCCTTTGCGGTTGATGATGCCGCCGAATGTCCGTTCGCTCAGAAACCAGTTTACGTTCGTGAAATAGCCGAGGTCAGAACCACCGCTGACAAAGAGGGCGTCGATCTTCGCATGGGCCATGATCTTTCGTGCCTGTTCGAGCCGCTCCTCGTAGTCCTCGGGTGCCAGAGGCTTCACCCCGGTCACCATGCTCTGGAGCTTCGATTCCTGTGCGGACGAGGTTTCAGTAAAAAGACCATTGACGAATCCGGTTGCGGAGATTGTCAGACCTCCGACCTTCAGAAAACTGCGGCGTGATATCATCGTGTGCTCCTTCTTGAAATGATGGAACTTCGTTGGATCATCGGAGAGCTGAACTCAGTCAAACTTCAACCAGTCGAGCGAACATGATTCATTTCCTTTTGCGGAGAACTGAAGCCAGAGGGCATGCACTCCCGTCACGCTCCCGACTTTGAATGTCACGGTTTGCCAACCTCTGTTCGCAGACGACGCCGGAACATTCATCTCTGCGATTCGCTGGTGCCACGGTTGATCGATCGCAGCGATAAGCCGCCCACCTTCGGGTGCGAGAATGCGAACAGTCATCGACTTCACTCCGCTTTTGAAGTCGATGTATTTGAACACCGCCTTGTCACCATTGCGCATCCCTGCCAGGGCTTCCTGTTCCGGGGCGTATTCTTCGACTCTCACGTTGCCGAACAGCATGCACGCTCGTTCCGCCTCAAGCATCACTCTTGCATCCAGCGGGCCTCCTGCACCTTGCGTCGTCATCTCGACCTCGGGGATCGAGCCATCCGCCCGGAACGTGATCGGCTCGATGCACGCTTTCCGCATCGTGTTACATCCGTGCGACGACCGATGATACAGAACATACCACTTATCTTTGAACTCCACAATCGACCCGTGATTGTTCCAATTCCCCGGGTTGCAGTGGTCGTTGTCAACGATCACGCCGCCATACTTGTAAGGTCCAAAGGGGGAAGTGCTTGTCGCATATCCGATGCACGTCGGCATGTCCGCGCGGCTGATGTCGGCGTAAATGAGATAATACATCCCGTGGCGCTTCGCAAGGAATGCTCCCTCGTGGAAATGATGCTCGCCTTCCGTCAGGATGCTGTCGCGCAGCGTCGACAGGTCCAACTCGCGCATCGACGGCTTCATCTTCGCCATCTTCATCGTGAATTGTCCCCAAAGATAGTACGCCTCCCCATCATCGTCGACGAAGAGCGAAGGATCGATCTGGTTGTAACCCCCGAGATTCAACGGCTGTCCATTGCTGAAAGGTCCTGTCGGACTCAGAGACGCGGCAACCCCTTCAGGCGCGTTCCTGCTTGGCTGACAGTAATAGAGGTAAAATGTGTCCTTCCTTGCGGCGCAATCCGGGGCGAACAGCAAGTCGTCATTGTAGGGAACCGCATCCCCGGCACCTTTCGACGAGAACACATCACGATAGAGCGTCCAGGTTCGCAGATCGCCTGTGACAAGCACATGATGTTTCCACGAGCAATAGTATTGCGGACTCTCGTCGAGCGAACCATAAATATAGAGCTTCCCATCCGGCCAGACATGTGCGGACGGATCTGCAATGTAGATGCCAGGGGGAGTGATTGGATTTTGCGCGAACAGCGATCCGCTGAGGGCGAAGAAGGCAATCACCCTCCGCCATCTGCGGAGGATGCGCCCTGCCGATTCGATGACTGAATCTTCCTGGCTGGCGATTCCTGATCTGTTCCTCATGCCGGGCAGACGCTTCACTTGAGAGTCACCGCCTGACTGAACCGGATCAGTCTTGACGAACTCCCGACACTCACAAGGAACCTGCCAGGATTGATCGCCCATCGCTTGCCTGCAACATCGTAGTATGCGAAGGCGTTCTTGTCGAGCGAAACCGAGACCTTTGTCGATTCTCCTGCCTTGAGCGAGACTTTTTCGAATCCCTTGAGCTCCTTTGGCGGTCGCGGAAGCGAAGGATTCATTTCACCCACATAGACCTGAGCAACTTCGGATCCGGTTCTTTCGCCTGTATTTGTAATTTCGAATTCCACCTGAATCTTCGGATCTGATGCACTTGCCGACGGGGTCACGTGGAGGTTCTTGTACTCGAATGTGGTGTACGATAGTCCAAACCCGAACGGGAAGAGCGGTTCGATGTTCTTCGAGTCGAAGTGTCGATAGCCGACAAAGACCCCTTCCGTGTACTCGAGATGTTTGTCCTTCGCATAGTACGAATTGAATGTCGCGTTGTCTTCCCACCGTTTTTCGAACGTCGCCGGCAAATGTCCGGATGGATTCACGTCGCCGAACAGGATCTCAGCAACGGCTGTTCCCCCCTCCTGTCCTGGGTACCAGACGTGGAGCAATCCCGCCACATCATTCAACCATCCCGTCATCCCCACGTTTCCTCCTGCCGTGAGAACCACAATTGTCCTCTTGTTGACGCCCGCTACCGCACGGATCAATTCTACCTGTTCATTCGGGAGATCGAACGGCCGATCGAACCCTTCTCCTTCGCTGGATGAGTTGAATCCGACACATACAATTGCTGCATCGCTGAGCGCGGCGACCTTGACAGCCTCCGAGTTGGCAACGTTTTCCGTCTTGCTCCACCCAAAACTGATCTCCGCGTTTCCAGAGTGCTCGTAGTACTCGAGCTTGATGTCGACAGCGGAACCGCCCTTGAGCGGCAAGCTCGCCCGCTTCATCATTGCGGCCTGGTCGTGCCATTCATCGATCAGCAGCTTGTCCCCGACGGTCAACCGGAATCCGTCATCTCCCTGCACAAAGAACTCGTACTCGCCATCCGTTTCGGGAGTGATCCTTCCTGTCCAGCGCGCCGAGAAATCATCTTCGGGAATCACCGATGCGGGAGAGCCTTCACCCCATTGGAAGGCGACATGCCGATCGATGCGTGTCAGCGCCGGTTGTCCGGAAAGACTGCGGTTCGTGAAGTACTCCCCTTTGAGTCCACGTACTTGTTTGTTGTCCGGGGAAGTCGTCATGAATTCCGAAAACTTGAAGATCGACTGGATGTCGACTTCTGTACCGGGAGCAAAGTAGACTTTTGTGTGTTGACCTGCCGCTGTGATGATTCCATCAAGAACACTTACGGATCTGAATGGCTGGATCGTTGAACTCCCTCCACCGCCTGTCACAGCGGGGTAGGCATTCGGACCGACGACAGCGATGGATTTCACCACGGCACGATCGAGAGGAAGAACGTTGTTCATATTCTTCAGGAGCACCGATCCTTCCCGTGCGGCCTGGAGTGCGACGACTTTGGAATCGGGATTGTAGAGCGGCAGCGTCGTGTCCTGCTGGGGTTTGTCAAAGAAACCAAACCTGAACATCACCCGCAGCATGCGTCGGACCTTGTCATCGATCGTCGCAGTGCCTAGTTTCCCCGACTTGATCGCAGGCATCAGTGTATCCCGGTTCATGTGGACACCCGAGGGCATTTCGAGGTCCAGGCCGCCGTTCGCCGATGCAACGCCGTCATACGTTGAGCCCCAGTCGGACATCACGAAGCCGTCGAACTTCCAGTCCCCTTTGAGAACTTCATTCAGCAGATGCTGGTGCTGTGCTGCGTGGATACCATTGATGAGATTGTACGAATTCATCACGGAACCCACATGTGCCTCCTCCACCGCTGCTCTGAATGTAGGAAGATAGATTTCCCGAAGCGTGCGTTCGTCGACATCCGAGCTCACGGTATGGCGATCATACTCTTCGTTGTTTGCAGCGTAGTGCTTCGCTGTGGCGACGACACCCTTGCTCTGCACTCCTGTCACGTAGCCGACCACCATTCTGCTCGCGAGATATGGGTCTTCGCCATAGTATTCAAAATTTCTTCCGCACATCGGGGCCCGGTAGATGTTGACGCCTGGTGCCAGCATGATGTGAACCCCTTTCGCACGCGCCTCCGTTCCGATCGCTTTCCCGTACTCCTCGACGAGAGCCTTGTTCCACGACGCGGCGAACGCGATGCCCGCAGGGAAGGCTGTCGATTTTCCGTAGTTGCGCACGCCGAGCGGCCCGTCCGCCATTTTTACCTTCGGTATGCCGAGCCGCCCGCACGGACGGATGTAGAAGCCTTCGACGCCGCCGAGCATGTCGATCTTTTCTTCAAGCGTCATTTTAGAAAGGAGGTCCTGAACGCGCGATTCGACCGGGGCCTTGCTGTCCTTGTAGACCGGTACCGATTGTGAAAAGGCCATTGAAACAGTCAGGGTGCAAAGGAAAAGCAGGAGGATGAACCAACGGAATGAAGACATGATCGTGTCCCTGGAATGTGATACATGGGGAGGGTTGGCGTCACAACAAGTGTGCAGCGTGTTCAGGGGAGTTTGAACACGCGCTCCATCAGGAGCCACTTCTCACCCGCCTTCGCAAACGGAAGCGGCTGCTGAAACTTTGCAACGAACATCTCCCACTCTTTCTGCTTCGGAAGCGTCCCCATCAATTTCATCGCTGCGTCGAAATCAACTCCATCGCCCGTCTCTGCGATCATGAACATCCTCGTCCCAAGCAGGTAGATCTCCATCTCCGTGAGTCCGGCTTCGCGGATTCCACGGGGTATTTCCGGCCAGATGTTCTTCGACTCATGCCAGTACTTGTATTGCCGGATCAGTTCCGGATCGTCTTTGAGATCGAGCGTCAGACAATAGCGTTTGGACATTTCAGTCACTCCCTAGTTTTCGTCGAATCTTGATCTGAATGGTGTTCTCGATTTTCTTCTCGGATACAAGGATCAGGTAGCCGCCTCCTCCTGCGCCGGAGAGTTTCCAACCCAGAGCGGCCGAACGGTAGCGTTCGATCACCGCCAGGATCGCGTCATCAACCATGTGCGGGAACATCACGATCTGTGCATCAAATGCGCGTTTGAATGATCGTCCAAAGTTCGCGAGGTCGCGGGCGAGGATCGCGTTCCAGCACTCCTCGGTCGCCTCTGCGAGTTCCCGCGCATTCTGAGCGTTGATTCTGGTCCCCTCGAGCACAGAAAACGTGCTCACGCGCGGCTCGAGCGTCAAAAGGTAAAGATGCTCTTCGACAAACTGCAGCACCTGTTCGTCGTCAACGGACTCGATGCTTCGGGGCCAGTAGTGACCGTCGTAGTTCAGTTTGTTAAGTCCGGGAAGCGTTATGCCAAGTGCATCTTGCGAACCCGAAATGAGTTCCGTTCCCGGCGGATTCTCGTACGAAAAGAGAGTCTTCGCGAGCTTCTCCTTGTCCCCCGCAGGTATGTCGGTGTGCCACAGCTCGATCGCCTTGTGGCGCGTGCTCGAGGCCATTCCGCTCCTGTCGTTGAACTCGATCGTCGGCTCAATCGAAATCGTGATGACAGCTCCCGGATGATGTTTCGCCACAAAGGGCTGGTCGAGCCAGCCTCCCGCCAGGTCGATCCGGAACGGGATATTGCACTCTCGTCTCAATGCGGTCGTGGAGCGCGGCGGAAGTGCACCGTGGGGAATTCTCTTGCTGATGACATAGCGGATCCCCCTCTTCCTGCAGAATTCTTCCTTTTCGGGCGTGTGGCCGTCTTCATTGACGAACAGGATATCTGCAGAAAGCGCATCGGGATTCCCGACAAAATCCATGATCCCCGAGCCGTTGTTCACCGTGCAACGCGTGACACAACGGAGCGACTCAAGCATGTAGCGCCGCTCATCCTGATTGTTGATCGGATACCTCCCCTTGAGCTTGCCGACCGTTTCATCGGATCCGATGCCGACGTACACATCGCCGAGTTGTGCAGCCTCTGCAAGAAACGCGACGTGACCACTGTGCAGCATGTCGAAACAACCGGTTACGAAGACCTTCTTCTTTTCTGTCATAGATCAATGTTGTTGATAATGATTACTTTCGATCACAGGCGTTCATGGCTCCGTCTGTCACCCTTCAGTTTGCATGGGGGAGATGACGGGTCGTTGTCTCAAACGAACCCCGCTGGCTCACACCCGGGCAATTCAGTTCGTGCCGGGGCGATAATCGATGGGAAGGCCATGCGCGATTCCTTCTTTTGCCCAATCCCCGGAGACCTTGAGCGCAAGCTGATTCATGATCTGTCCGTGCGAGTCGACGCTGATTGCTCCCTTTGGGAGCGAAAGCACGGAAAGCTGCGGCCGCATGTTCCGCAGTCTCGGAGTTACAGCAGCGAAATCCCGGGGCCGCCTGGGCTCCGGCATCTGCTGGGCACCATCCATTGGGACCCGGCGCCTGTCGAACGTCACGACAAGATACTTCCGGATGCTGAACGACCAGAGACCACCGGAACCCTGATGGAGAACCTCGTACCTCTTCACTTCGTAGAGGGGCGAGTCTCCCATCAGCTTCGAGGGAGATTCCGCGTCGTACATCGCGAACCCTTCGCTCGTGACTTCATCGTTCACAAGCGACACAAGAAAGTGACGAAGCGATCCGGAAAACACCTCCGCCCGGTGCTTGGTCCATTTTTTTCTTACATCCGGATCGAGCGGCTGGATCTCCTCATATCGTACCTTGTATTCCGACGAGAGCCAGCGTCCGTCAAAATCAAAAGCACCGAGGATGAGATGCAGTCTGTACCCTGTCGCCATATTCTCAACAGTCAGCACACGGTCGGTGTGAGCACGGAAGTGGCCGCCGGGTTCGGCGGAAAACTCCAGCACCTCGGGGTTCAGCAGTCTGCATTCTTCAGCTTCCCCGGAGGAACCCAGCATCAGTCTTTCAAAGGTCTTGAGGTTTTCAAGCCAGACTTCTGAGCGCTTGCCCGTGACCTCGACGACGCCAACACTCAGGACCTTCGGCGTCAGCCGGACGTCAAGTTCCTGGCTGACGCCCGCGGCGATCTGCAGATGTGTCACAGACATCGTGAAACCGACACACGAAACGACAAGCTCACAGAATCCTTCCGGAACGTTCCGGAGGGCAAACATCCCGCTTGTATCCGACGATGTGCCGATCATCGAGTTGGCAATGAACACATTTGCGTTGACGATCGGTGCGTGCGTCGAGTCGTCGATGACGCGGCCGGAGATCCTCGCCCTGAGTGTGTCCTGCGCCATAGCGGTCGGTGCGGCTGCTTGCATCAACAGCATCACGACGCATCCCGCTCCTGCATGGAACCAGGGTTTCATCTTCCGCACTTCCTTTCCCGACTCATTTCAATGGCAGCAAGGCGGTCCTGACTGCATCGACGTCCTTCTTCAGATCCGCCGCATAGGCAACAGGATCTGCTGCAGATTTCTGGCGTGAGAGTTTCCCCGGCGTCGTAATCCACTGCTCCTGCCATTCGGCGAGATCGGGCCGAGAGTAATTCTTCAGCGCCTCATAGTAGAGCTTCCACCGCTCGGCATAGTAATCGCGAATGAGACCGCTCCAGACTTTCGCGGCGTACTCGGACAAATCCGGCCCGCCCCACACGGTGACCTGGCGCCGCGCATCCATCTCATAGTAATTTTTCTCTTTCTCTGTCTTTCCCCACCGGCGCGCGTCATCGATCCAGCGTTCAAGCCGTCGATCGGGGCGCAAGGCGAGCAGATCATCCATCCTGTGCATCAGCCTCATGGATTGGGCCACCGTCGTATCCTGCAAGCCGAATTTCGAGGAGCGATAAAACTCCCCGGCCTTCCTTAGCAAAGAATCGACCGTCACCCCTGCATATTGTGTGACCATTTCGATGACATCGTTCTGAAAGAGCCTGTTCGTCTTGAATTGATCCGCACAGGAAAGATGGAGACGGATGGCTTCCTCAAGGTCCGCACCTCCTGCGGCTTCCCCGCGAGGTATCAACGAAGGTTTCTTCTGAAATCCAAAACGAACGTTGAAGGATGGCTTCGTGTAGATCGAATGAGCGAGCAGCTCCCAACTTCTTTTGATTGGTTCCGGGCATGCACCGTAGCGGGACGTGCAGTATTCTACGAGCCACCTATCAAGATCGACACCGTTGCGGGACCATTCGACATCAGTCAGAAGCTCATAAATGACCTCGTTGTTCTCGATCCCTTCGGGCGAAATACCCATGCCAACAAGCGCCCCGTGGCTGCCCGAGCTGACTGCCTGCGAAGGATCCTCCGCGAAGAACCGCAGCGCACCATTCATTGGGTTGTTCCCGCCGAAATTGTGGATCACGCTGTAGATCCACTTTTTCCCGTAGAACGCGTCGTGC
>DATJQB010000492.1:0-14725 GCA_035506075.1 Bacteroidota bacterium
AATTCGAATCTTCCGCAGTAACTTCCCTTGTCACGTTGTTTCTGCTGAATTCTTCATTGTTTGTCTTCTTGCGGCGGAAAGCAGGTCGCTTTTCTCCGCTCCTCACACGCTGGATCAGCCTCTCCGACCTGAAAGGTGTCATGCGTATGAAGTCAGTGTTCCGTCGACTCCCTCTTCTGCTCGCGGCGTCATTATTGTTTGTTTGCGCTCCCCTCTTCCCGGATGCCGCGGGAGTTCCTGGCAAGAAAGAGAAACCGAAATCAGCGCCAACCGAGCTTACGCTCGAAAACAACCAGGTCAGGTGCACCGTCACGATTGATGGCAATATCCTCGTCTCCGATAAGCTGGAGATCGGAAAGGCCTGGGCAGCGGCCTCAGGCGGCAAAGCGGCATCCATACAAACCGATGCCGATTATGCAGTCGATCTGATGTGGACGGACTGGGATGCGCCCGGCAAGGCGAACAATGCGGATAATCTCATCACGATGACGAAGAGTTCGTTCTTCTACCAGCGCCAGGAATCTCATGAACTGTCCGACGGAACGCGCGAGCTGGTCTTGTACTTCGACGGTGTCGGACACTTTCTCCAGCTGAGAATGACCTACCGGCTGGAGCCGAAGGCATTCTATGTGAAGCGCAATATTGCCCTTCTCGATACAACCGTGAACAGGCATTTTGTCCGCTTCATGTGGCCGCGGCGGGGAGAGGTGACGGGGATTACGAGTGTGATCAAGGATGGTGGCTTCGGTCAGCCTGTTGCTGTTGTGACGAGAGAAGGGGGAGCTTTCTTTGGCGATGAATATCCGGCATCCGACAACCGCCTGACGCAGGGTGCAGGAAAGAAGTACGTCGTGAAGTGCGGTGCGGAAGTCGGGGATCGCGTTTCAAGTTCATGGCTTGCGAGCGATTGGTCGGTCGAAGGCGTGACGCCAGACCCGTACGTGAAGCTCTGGTTCTCCCGGTACGTCGATCAGATACGCATTGCTCCATTGCGTCCGTTCTCTCTCTACAACACTTGGTACGATCTTCGCTCGCCTGAATATCCGCGGTGGTCGAAAGATAATATCATGAGCATCGAGACTTCACTGAAGATGGTGGATATCCTGCGACGGAGCATGATGGAGAAACATCACATCCAGCTTGACGCGTTTGTGCTCGACGATGGGTGGGATATCTACAAGAGCGACTGGGTGCTCAGGAAAGAACAGTGGCCAAACGGATTGAAACCTCTCGCCGATGAACTGAAAAAAACGAATACAAGCCTCGGCGTATGGATCGGTCCGGCCGGCGGCTACTCATTCCGGTCTCAGCGGTTTGGTTGGATGAAAGAGCACGGATACGAGACGGTGGGCGACTGGATGTGCGTTGCCGGAAAAAACTACAGCGCGCTTCTCCGGGAACGGGTCGCTGATTTTGTCGCAAACGACGGCGTTGGATATTTCAAGTGGGACGGCATTCAGTTCTCCTGCAGCGAGCCGAACCACGGTCATCCCGTGGATGTGTATTCACGCAGGGCGGTGCTAAATTCCGTCGCCTCCCTCGTCAAGACAGCACGCGACCGTAACCCCAACGTGTTCCTGAATATAACGTCAGGGACGTGGATCAGCCCGTGGTGGGTCCAGTATGCAAACACGATCTGGATGCAGGGGGCTGACTATGGTTTCGCAGACGTTCCTTCGATCAGCTCGAGGGACGGATCGATGACGTACCGGGATTTTGTTCTCTACGAAGATTGGAAGCTCAAAGGACTCTGGTTCCCGATCTCCAACATGATGACGCATGGGATCATCAAGGGGAAGAATTTTTCCGTCGGGAATGCAGCGGAGCCTCTGGATAAGTTCACCGACGATGTGCTCCTCTACTTTGCACGCGGCGTGGCGATGTACGAACTGTACATCTCTCCCGATATCCTGTCCGAAGGAGAGTGGACATCCATTTCCCGTTCCATGGCATGGGCGCGGCAGAATTTCGACGTCTTGATGAACACGGAACTTGTGGGTGGCAATCCGATGAAGGGGGAATCGTACGCCTACGTTCATTTCAAAGGAACCAGGGGAATTATCGCGGCCCGGAATCCCGTGATGGATCCGTCAAAACTCCAGGTCGAGCTGGCTGTTTCACAGGGGGTGAGCCCTGGTGCATCGTCACTCGTTCTTCAGCGCCTTTACCCCACGCGGTGGATCTCACCGAGGACGTACAAAGCTGGCGACAAGGTCACGCTGCCACTCGATGGATTTGAGACTGCCGTTTACGAGCTCTCGCCTCTGCAGGAAGCCGTCGAACCGCTGCTTGCGGGAGTTGTGTTCGAACCGTTGGGGGCCGATGGCAGCTCGATCAGGTATTCTGTTCAGTCGGCATCTTCCGAGACGAAGATCCTCAATCCAGGTGTGTTGAAATCTGACGCAGGGGTGCTGATGCGCGGACTGGCCGGTGGCACCGCCACGCGGCCGGGAGAGATCGCTCACCAGGTGAAGCTCGGACGATCAGCATCCTCGCGAGGAACCGTCGATCTCTCATTTGCGGCGGCCGATGACGTGAGCGAGGGGATGGTGGCTGTGCTCCTTTCGGAAGAACAATTGGTTGGATCGAAGACCCCGTTGAAGGTAACAGCGCAGGTGGATGGTAAGGAAGAGAAAGTCGCCACGGAGCACCAGGAGGGGAAATCGCAGTGGTACACCGTCCCGGCGAATGCGGGAACTCACCACGTAGCAATGACGATCGCTCCATCCAGGGACAGCCTCGGATGGCACGGTCATGCAACGTTTTGGTTTGTCGCCAAACAGAAACAACCCATGCGGACAATCGAGCTTCTAATGAAGCAGCCTGTCCCGGAACGGGCGCTGCCGCCAACGATTTGGCAGGGCGAGGTTCGAAGGAACCAAAAACTGGGTGAACTCAACGTGTCGGTGGATGCTTCGCGCTGAAGGCGAGCCTGATCGCATATCACCACACGCATCTCGCGGAAGATGGGTGAATTGAGAGGGAAGATCAACAATGGCTGATTTGTTAAATGAGAACCGTGATGCGTTGCTGAAACTTTCCCACGAACTGGGACGTGACGACAGGGGGTGGTCGATCCTCGGCGAAGGAAATGCATCCGTGCGGATTGATTCGGAGAGTTTTCTTGTTAAAGCAAGCGGGTGCAATCTGGGAACGCTCCGGAAAGATCAGGTTGTGCAATGCAAGTCCCTCCAGCTTCTCAGCCTGCTGGACCGCCGGAGCGCCACGGATCAGGAGGTGAATTCAGCTCTCCTCGCGAGCAGGGTCTCAGGAGATGCCAGGAAGCCTTCAGTAGAGGCGTTGTTTCACGCGTATTTGCTCAGTCTTCCGGGCGTAACGTTCGTCGGCCACACGCATGCGCCATCGGTGAACGGCATACTTTGTTCGACCCGAGCGCGCGAATTCGCCGTCAAACGGATCATGCCGGATGAGGTTGTCTGTTGTGGAAGTGAATCGGTCTACATTCCGTACACTGATCCCGGATTGAAGCTCGCACAGGTGATCAGAAAGGCGACTGAGTCGTTTCACAAGAGGATGAAACTTCTTCCACGAGTCATCGTGCTGCAAAACCACGGCATCATCACACTTGGGGGCACGATCGAAGCGGTGCTAGCCGCAATGATGATGGCAGAGAAGTCTGCAGCCATCTGGCTCAAGGCTGCATCGATTGGAGGACCGGTGTTTATGTCGAAGGAACAAGTGAATCGAATCGCTTCGAGGCCGGATGAAGTGGTTCGTAAACGTGCAATGAACATTTAGGAGACCTTAGGGGAACGATGATGGAGATAAAGAGTTCGTATAGGTTCGTGAAGTATCTGTGGGATGAAAATGTTGCATCGAAGCTCGATCAGGTTGGCCAATTGATTTATCGCTCAAACATTCTTGGTGCCGACCAGCGCATCACGAATACGGGGGGCGGCAATACGTCCGCCAAGATCAGCGAGACGGATCCGCTGACCGGGCAGAAGGTGGAAGTGCTCTGGGTGAAAGGGTCTGGCGGAGATCTTCGCACTTCGACGAGGGAGAATTTCGCTTCATTGTATCAGGAGAAGCTCATCGCGCTCCAGGCAAAGTACGCTAAGGGGGACAAGAGGGGCCCGAAATCGGAAATCGAGGATGCGATGGTTGGGACGTATCCCCATTGCACGTTCAATCTCAATCCGAGAGCCGCTTCCATCGATACGCCGCTGCATTCATTTATTCCTTTTACGCATGTGGACCACATGCATCCGAACGCGGTGATCGCGATTGCCGCATCGAGAAACTCCGAACGGTTGACGCGCGAGATTTTCGGCAACGATATCATCTGGACGAGGTGGCAGCGCCCGGGGTTCGACCTCGGCTTGAAGCTGCAGGAAATCTGCAAGCAGAATCCTAACGCCAAAGGCGTCCTGCTCGCCCAGCACGGGATCATCAACTGGGCGAACGACAGCAAATCGTGTTATGACGTAACGCTGGACCTGATCGAGAAAGCGGCGCGGTTCATTGAAGCCCGGGACAAGGGAGAGAAGACGTTCGGCGGAGGGAAGGTTCGTTCGCTCGATCCCCAGAGGCGGCGTGAGCTCTTCGTTCAGATCCTCCCGTGGCTTCGCGGCCAGGTCAGCCAGGAGAAGAAATTCATCGGAACAATCCAGGATGATGACGTCATGCTTCGCTTCGTCAACAGCGTGGATGCTCCCCGCCTCGCCGAGCTCGGCACCTCATGCCCCGATCACTTTTTGCGGACGAAGATCAAGCCGCTCTACGTTGATTGGAATCCAGCCGAGGAGAACGCAGATCAGCTGAAGAAGAAACTGGCTGAAGGCCTTGCGCAGTACCGCAAGGACTACGCCGCCTACTACAACCGCTGCAAGCGTCCCGATTCTCCCGCGATGCGTGACCCGAATCCGACGGTTTTGTTGATCCCGGGTTTGGGAATGATTGCCTGGGGAAAAGACAAGAGTGAGTCCCGCGTGACGGCGGAGTTCTACAATTGTGCTGTGGAGGTCATGCGCGGGGCGGAAGCGATCGACGAGTACATACCGCTTCCCCAACAGGAGGCCTTCGACATTGAATACTGGCTTCTTGAGGAAGCGAAGTTGAAACGCATGCCCCCCGAGAAGGAGCTCGCGCGGCACGTGGTGGCAGTCATTGGTGCAGGGAGCGGCATTGGGAAGGAAATCGCCTTCCGCGTTGTGAAGGAAGGTGCGCACGTTGTCTGCGCCGATCTGAATGCAGACGCCGCGAAGGCGACTGCAAAGGTAATCACCGACAAGTACGGCGAAGGTATTGGAGTTGCCGGCACCGGCGTTTCCAACTGCGGACCGGCGATAGGTCTCGGGACAGACGCTACAAGCCGTGCCTCGGTGAAGTCGATGCTCGACGACCTCACGATCGCATACGGTGGCCTTGACGGAGTCGTCGTGACTGCCGGGGTTTTCGTGCCTCCGGATCTTTCGGGGAAGATACCCGATGAGAAATGGGCGCAGACGTTTGCCGTCAACGTGACGGGGATCTACCTGGTGGCCGATGAAGCCGGAAGAATCTGGAAGGAGCAAGGTTTGCGGGGGAGCCTGGTGGTGACGACGAGTGTAAACGCTGTCGTTGCGAAAAAAGGGAGCCTGGCGTACGACGCAAGTAAAGCCGCGGCGAATCATCTCGTCCGCGAACTTGCGCTGGAGCTTGCTCCATTGATTCGCGTCAACGGCGTTGCCCCGGCGACGGTCGTCGAGGGAAGCGCGATGTTCGCGCGCGACAGGGTCATCGCTTCGCTGGCGAAATACAAGATCGTCTATTCGGAAACTGACAGTGATGATACGCTGCGGCAGAGACTCGCTCAGTTCTATGCTGAACGGACGATGCTGAAACAGTCGATCACCCCGGCTGATCAGGCGGAAGCAGTGTTCCTGCTCCTGAGCGGAAGAATGTCCAAGACCACCGGTCAGATTCTGAGTATTGACGGTGGGCTGAATGAAGCATTCCTGAGATAGATTCCACAAATCCGGCAGGTTGATCTGAAACTCTCCTGCGTAATCCAAAGAGGATAGCCACCGATGGGCGCAGCCCGAAACGCTCTGCTTTGGATCTCAGAAAACAGGAAGCTCCGTGAGGCGCTTCCGAAATACAGGTTTATCCGGCGCGCCGTGTCGAGGTTCATGCCGGGTGAACTCCTCGAGGATGCCCTCCAGGCGGCGTTACGATTACAGCCGTCAGGAATCAAGACCGTCTTCACACTGCTCGGCGAGAATGTCGCTGACGAACGTGAGGCACGAAAAGAAGTGGAGCATTATGTCGACATGCTCCGCCAGATCAGTCGACGCGGGCTCGATACGTATGTCTCTGTAAAGCTGACCCACCTCGGCCTCGACCTCGATGAGCAGCTCTGTGTCGAGAACCTCCGGACAATTATCACTGAAGCTGCAATTGTTCGCAATATGGTCTGGATCGACATGGAGCAGAGCTCGTACGTCGACCGCACGATCGACATTTACAAGAAACTCCGCACCGATCATCCCAACGTCGGGTTGTGTCTCCAGGCGTACCTCTATCGAACCGGGAAGGATCTTGAAGGTCTCATCCCGTTCAAACCTGCGATCCGGTTCGTCAAAGGAGCTTACAAGGAACCGGCGACCGTTGCCTTTACTCGTAAATCAGACGTCGACGAAAACTTCTTCATGCTCTCGAAGACCCTTCTCGGGGAAGTGCGAAACGGCGCAACGCTCGTCGTTGGGACCCATGACGTCAGCCTCATTCGAAGAATTCAGAGCGAAGCTGAGCGCCGGAGCGTCAACAAGAATGAATACGAGTTTCATCTATTGTATGGCATTCAAACCGATGAGCAGCTCAGGCTTGCGAGGGACGGATACTCGATCAGGGTGCTCATTAGTTACGGTTCCTTCTGGTTCCCGTGGTATGTGCGCCGGCTGGCGGAACGTCCGGCGAATGTGTGGTTCGTTGTGAAAAATCTTTTTGGGTGAAATGCTGGTGGATGTCCCGTGAGGCGGGGGATGTTGCACAATTTGAATGAGGATCGTGAAATGAAAAGAATCTCTCTTACGTTACTTGCACTCCTGATGAGCGTCTTGTGTGGTGCGCTCGCACAGCAGAAGATTCGGATTGCCGTCATCCCGAAAGGAACTACGCACATTTTCTGGAGATCGGTCGAAGCAGGCGCTCAGGCGGCGGGGAAGGAATTCGGTGCCGAGATAATCTGGAAGGGTCCGCTGAAGGAAAATGACAGGGCTCAACAGATATCCATCGTTGAGCAGTTTGTCGAAGAAGGAGTCTCCGGGATTGTTCTTGCGCCGCTGGACAATGTAGCTTTGCAGCGCCCCGTCGCGGCCGCCATGAAAAAGAAGATCCCGGTCTTGATCTTTGACAGTGCGCTCAAAGGAGAGGCGGGGAAGGATTTTGTCAGTTTTGTTGCAACTGATAACGTCAAGGGAGGAATGTTGGGGGGCGATCATCTGAGCAAGCTTCTCGGCGGGAAGGGAAATGTCGTCCTGCTGCGCTACCAGGTTGGTTCGGCGAGCACGCAGGAACGGGAAGACGGATTCGTCGCCGCGCTTGCAAAGAGCCCCGGCCTGAAGCTGACGGTGGACAACCGGTATGCAGGTGCAACAGCCGGAGAGGCGAAGACCGCGGCGATGAACATGATCGACCGGCTCAAAGAAGCACAGGGTGTCTTCGCTCCGAACGAATCGTCGACATTTGGAATGTTGCTCGCCCTCCGCCAGAACAATCTCGCAGGGAAGATCAGGTTCGTCGGGTTTGATACGTCACCGCCACTGATTGAGGCGTTGCAGAAGGGGGAGATCGACGCACTTGTGGCGCAGGATCCAACCAAAATGGGATATGAAGGTGTGAAAACTCTCGTCGCATCCATTCAGGGAAAGCAGGTTCCACAATCTGTGGACACGGGGGTACGATTGATTACGAGGGAAAACCTGAATACCCCGGAGATCAAAAAACTTCTTGGTCCTCAATAGACGCCGAAGGAGTCACAATAATGAAACTCATGACGCTTATCATTCTGGTATTGGCAATGGGCATCCAACTTGCAGTCGCACAGTCCGCCCCGTCTCCGAAGTTCGGAGATGACGTGGCGTTCCTCAAGAAGTATGTCGATGTCATCGTTCTGTCGGACAAATCGTCTTCGACACAAGTCGCTGTCATTCCTGCGTATCAATGCAGGGTCATGACAAGCACGACAGGTGGATCAGATGGCCTGAGTTACGGGTGGGTGAATCGCGAGCTCATTGCGTCAGGCAAAATCCAACCCCACATCAATGTGTATGGCGGCGAGGACAGGTTCTGGATTGGCCCTGAAGGCGGCCAGTTCTCCGTTTTCTTCAAGAAAGGGGACCCGTTCGATCTCGAGCATTGGCAGACGCCTCTATCGGTCGATACGGAACCCTTCGAGATGGTCAGCAAGAGTTCGGACAAGGTCGTGTGTCAAAAGAAGATCGAACTTACGAACTACTCGGGGACGAAATTCAATCTCCTCGTCGAGCGTGAGATTCATCTGCTCGATTCAAAAGACATTCAGAAGCACCTCGGGGTCACTGTTGGCCGTGGGGTGAGTGTTGTTGCGTACGAATCTGTGAATTCCGTCAGGAACACAGGAGGCGGAGCGTGGACGAAACAGGGAGGACTTCTCTCGATGTGGATCCTCGGCATGTTCAACGCATCGCCGGGCACGACGATCACAATTCCATATGCAACGGGGGATGAGTCGAAGCTCGGGCCCGTCGTCAACGATACGTATTTCGGAAAGGTGCCGGCGGAGCGGCTCGTTGTAAAGAACGGCATGATCTACTTCGCGGCCGATGCGAAGTACAGGAGCAAGATTGGTATCCCGCCTCTTCGGGTGAAACCCACCTTTGGCAGCTATGACGCAGTCAATCACGTGCTCACATTGATTCAATTCACATTCCCGAAAGGTGCGGTTGAGTACGTGAATTCGATGTGGGAGATCCAGAAGAAGCCGTTCGGCGGCGATGTGATCAACAGCTACAACGATGGTCCGCCAAAACCCGGAGCTGCCCAGCTTGGCCACTTCTACGAGCTTGAAACATCATCACCGGCGCTTGCCCTGAAACCTGACGAGAGCGCATCGCACACAAGCCGCACCATGCATCTCCAGGGACCGGAAGCCGAGCTCGATGCAATTGCACACGCAACCCTCGGCGTCGGCCTCGACGATATCAAGAACGGTCTGAAAAAGTAGCTGCAGCTTCCGCCGATGAAAACCTGGCTCAAAAGACTCGGACCTGTCGTCGGTCTGATATTTGTCTTCTCCCTCTTCGCCGTGTTGACCCCGGGGAAGTTCGCGACGATCAGCAACCTTCAGTTGATGCTGCTGCAAACGGCTGTTGTTGGAACTGCCGCGCTCGGCATGACGATGATCATCATCAGCGGCGGGATTGACCTCTCGGTTGGTTCGGTTATCGCGCTGACAACGGTTGTCGTCGCGCTGCTCCTGAATGCCGGAGCGTCTCCCCTCGCGGCTGCAGGCGGGGGCGTTGTCACGGGGATGATCTGCGGAGCAATGATCGGCACCCTCATCACTCGGCTCCGACTTGCTCCATTTATCGTGACGCTTGGGATGTGGGGCGCTCTGCGTGGCGCGGCGAAGGGTCTGGCGAACGAGCAGATGGTTGTCGCTCCCGGCACATGGCTCACGAAACTTCTGAATACGCTTACCGACGAGCAGGCATGGATGCTGCTCCCCCCTGGAGTCTGGCTCATGCTTGCCCTTGCTCTTGTCGTCGGTGTCGTACTGAAATACACGAAGCCGGGACGGTACATGTTTGCCGTCGGATCAAACGAAGTCGCAGCGCGCATCTGCGGTGTACCTGTCGAGCGAACGAAGCTGCTCGTCTACATACTTGGCTCGGGGTTCGCCGCGCTCGCAGGAATTCTCCAGTTTTCATATCTCACGGTTGGTGACCCGACGACAGCGTCGGGCATGGAGCTGGACATCATCGCTGCTGTCGTCATCGGCGGCGGAAGCCTGGCAGGCGGTGAAGGAACAATCCTCGGCAGTCTTGTCGGCGCGCTGATCATGACGACGGTCGCCAACGGCTGCACGAAGATGGAACTCCCGAACTGGGTCCAGGAGATTGTGGCCGGCGCGATCATTGTGATCGCAGTGTCACTCGATAGGTTCAGACACCGCAATCGAACCTGATGATTTCATCGCTCATGCTGCATTGGGTCAAGTCCATCACTCTACTCCTTAAGAACAAACGGAACACACCGACATGCTCGTTAGAATATTGTTTCTCCTCTCGCTCCCGGCTTTGCTCATCGCTTCCAATACCATGACGAATGAAAAGAAACCGGCAGTTTCTATTATTCCCAAACCTCTGTCAATGAAGATGGGGGAGGGGTCGTTTCAGCTTTCGAAATCGACGGTTGTCAGCTATTCAGGGACCTCTCTCGAAGTTCAGCGAATCGCCCGCGATCTTGCTGCGCGGTTGTCGTCGGCAACCGGACTCCAGATTCCCGCTGCTCCATCGAACGAAACAAAGGGGAGCAAGAACCTGGTTCAGCTCAAGCTGGTCGATGGCGGAGGCTTCGGCTTGGAAGGATACAGGCTGTCCGTCACGCCGGACGAAGTGAAGATCGAGGCGTCAGGGGGAGCGGGAATGTTCTATGGAGTTCAGACGCTGGTTCAACTCTGTCCGCCGGAGATTGAAAAAAGCCGCGCTACCTCGGGTGTCTCGTGGTCTATTCCCTGCGTAAGAATCGAGGATAAGCCAAGGTTCAGCTGGCGCGGCATGCATCTGGATGTCGGCCGGCATTTTTTCGCGAAGGATTCCGTCAAGCGGTACATCGATCTTCTCGCGTCCTACAAGATGAACGTCTTCCACTGGCATCTTACGGATGACCAGGGATGGCGGGTGGAAATCAAAAAATACCCTCGCCTGACTTCGGTCGGAGCGTGGAGACGCGAAACGATGATGGATTGCACACCGCACGGTGGGTTCTACACGCAGGATGAGATTCGCGAAGTGGTGGCGTATGCGAGGGAGAAATTCATAACAATTGTCCCGGAAATCGAAATGCCGGGGCATTCGCTGGCCGCCCTGGCGGCGTACCCCGAGCTCTCATGTTCCGGCGGGCCGTTCAAGGTGGGTACCGAATGGGGCGTCGAGAACGACGTGTTCTGTCCCGGAAACGAAAAAACATTTCAGTTCCTTGAGGACGTCATCGACGAAGTTGTTCCCTTGTTCCCGGGGACGTTCTTCCACGTCGGCGGAGATGAATGCCCGAAAGTCCGATGGAGCAACTGCAAGCGATGCCAGGAACGCATGGCGGCGAACGGTCTCAAGAATGAGCAGGAGCTGCAAAGCTATTTCGTCAAACGGATCGAGAGTATTCTTGCGAAGCACGGCAAGCGGTTGATTGGTTGGGATGAGATCCTGGAAGGAGGCATTGCCCCGAGAGCGACTGTCATGTCGTGGAGAGGAATCGATGGGGGAATCGAAGCGGCGAAATCGGGACACGACGTCGTGATGAGCCCGACCTCTCACTGTTACTTCGACTACTATCAGGCTGCAGCGGGCGAGCCGAAGGCGATCGGCGGATTCCTTCCCATCGACACGGTGTATTCGTACGAGCCGGTCCCTTCCAACCTGACAGCCGAGGAAGCAAAGCATGTGCTGGGAGCACAGGGCAATGTGTGGACGGAATGGATCCCCAACTTCCGCCAGGTCGAGTACATGGCCACCACGCGCATAATGGCGCTGAGCGAGGTCGTCTGGTCGCCGAAGGCTTCGCGGGATTTCAATGACTTCATGCAGCGTATGACTTCGCAGTACAAACGGCTCGGATACCGCGATATCAATTTCCGCGTTCCTACACCGCAGGGCGCCGGAGGGCGGGTGATCATGTTCCACGATACTGTTGCAGTGTTGACGAATCCCGTGCCCGGCGGAACGATCTGCTACACGACGAACGGCACCGATCCGACCGCTTCAGCATCAGTCTATTCCAAACCTCTCCCCATCAACGGCGACCTCACGCTCAAGACAATGCTCGTTCTTCCGGATGGACGCACGAGCAACATCGTGACGACGAACTTCATGCGTGTTGATCCCACACGCAACGGGGTGAAGTTCAATTACTTTGAAGGGGAATGGGCGATGCTGCCTGATATGAACGCGATGAAGCCTGCAAAATCGGGGACGGTCTTCGACATCAGTTTATCTTCTGTACCGAAAAGGTGGGACAATTACGGCCTCCAATTCCTCTGCATGCTCACCATCCCTGTCGATGGCGATTATACGTTCTTTCTTGCGTCGGACGATGGGAGCAAGTTGTATCTTGACAGGAGCGAGTTGCTCAACAACGACGGAGCCCACGGCATGGTGGAAGTCTCAGCGAAACGATCGCTCACTTCCGGCAAGCACAAACTTGAGGTTCGCTATTTTCAACTGAGCGGAGCACAGGATCTGTCAGTTTCGCTTGAAGGCCCCGGTCTTCCGAAACAACCCATTCCTGCGCGGCTGCTGAGCATCAACTAGGAAACGATACCTGACGATGAGACTACGGACTTACTTCGTGATTCTCCGGGCACTGCTTCCGGCGGCGATTGCTGTCGTCGTCGTGCACGCGCAGCCTCAGCGATCGCTGACACCATTTGTCAATCCGTTTGTGGGTACCGCGAAGAACGGGCATACTTATCCCGGAGCGACCGTTCCATTCGGCATGGTGCAGCTCAGTCCCGATACCCGTACCGATGGATGGGACGCGTGCGCCGGTTATCACTATTCGGATTCCGTCATCCTTGGGTTCAGCCACCTGCACCTCAGCGGCACCGGTGTTGCTGACTATGGCGATATTCTCATGATGCCCACGATCGGTCGTCCTCTCCTCGTTCCCGGGGATCGCTCCAACGGTGTTCGTGGTTACAGCTCGAGGTTCAGTCACGCCGATGAATCGGCTTCGCCCGGCTACTACCGGGTCAAACTACTCGACTGCGGGATTCAGGCGGAACTCACCGCCACCAAGCGGGTAGGAGTTCACAGGTATACCTTCCCAAGAACCGACAGCGGGAATGTCATCATCGATTTGGTGCACGCTCTCGGAGTCGACAAGGTGATCGAGTCGGGGCTGCAAATCATCAACAACGATGAGGTGGCGGGATTCCGTCGATCTCAAGGGTGGGCGAAAGACCAGTTGATCTATTTCGACGCGAAATTTTCGAAGTCGTTTCAGACGTTTGGCATCGCGAGTCACGGCGACTTGAAACTGCAGAGGAGGAAGGCGAATGGCGACGATCTGAGAGCCTTCCTTCGTTTCAGGACGCAGACAGGTGAAGTGGTGATCGCCAAGGTTGGACTTTCATCGGTGAGCATCAAGAATGCCCGCAGGAATCTCGATGCCGAAGCGCCCGGATGGGACTTCGACGCCGTCAGGGGCAACGCAGAACATTCCTGGAACAAAGAACTGAATCGCATCTGGGTGGATGGGGGGTCGGAATCGCAACGACGAACGTTCTATACTGCTCTTTACCACGCAATGCTCACTCCCAACGTGTTCAACGATGTCAACGGCGAGTATCGTGGAATGGACGGAGTTGTCCATCAGGCGAGCGGATTTGAAATGTACACAGTCTTCTCCCTGTGGGACACGTTCCGGGCGGAGCATCCACTCTTCACAATCCTCGATCGCAAACGGGCCGGAGATTTTGTCCAATCGCTCCTTCAGAAATATCTTGAGTCGGGTCTCCTCCCGGTGTGGGAGCTCGCATCCAACGAAACCTGGTGCATGATCGGATATCACTCAATCCCCGTGATCCTTGACGCGTACGTGAAGGGCATCCGTCCGTTCGACGCGGAACGGGCGCTTTTTGCGATGACACACAGTGCCGATCTGGATCATTATGGCCTGAAGTCGTACCGCGAAGACGGGTATGTTGTCGCAGAGGTGGAATCCGAGTCGGTCTCCAAGACGCTCGAATATTCGTATGACGATTGGTGTATCTCCCAACTGGCGCTGGCTCTCGGGAAAAAGAAGGTCGCGGATGAATTCCGGCAACGAGGGGAATATTTCCGCAATCTCTTCGACCCGGCAACAGGATTCATGCGGGCGAGAGAAAATGCTCATTGGGTTGAACCATTCGACCCGCGATCTGTCACCGTTCACTACACGGAAGCGAATGCATGGCAGTACAGCTTCTTTGCCCCGCAGGACATCACCGGACTCATCCGGCTCTACGGTGGCCGGGAGAACTTTGTCGACAAGCTCGACCGGCTCTTTTCTGAGAAGGAGGACCTGACGGGCCGCAATCAACTCGATATCAGCGGGATGATCGGACAGTACGCGCAGGGGAACGAGCCCAGCCATCATGTCGCCTATCTGTATGACTATGCGGGCGCTCCCTGGAAGACACAGCAAATCGTGCGGCGCATCCTCGATTCGCTCTATTCGCCGGAACCCGACGGCCTTTGCGGCAACGATGACTGCGGACAGATGTCTGCGTGGTATGTTTTCGGAGCGATGGGCTTCTACCCGGTTACGCCGGGGTCACCGGAGTACGCGATCGGCAGTCCGCTGTTCGAAAAAGTTACTCTTCGGTTGGAGGACGGAAAACAGTTTGCGATCAACGCTGCAGGAAGCTCCCGGGCCTGTAAGTTCATCCAATCATCGCGACACAATGGGGTCGAGTCGACACGTCCGTTCATCAGTCACGATGAGATCATGAAGGGAGGATTTGTCGAATTTGTGATGGGGC
>DATJQB010000493.1:0-7948 GCA_035506075.1 Bacteroidota bacterium
GACCATGTGTGAGGTGTTTGAGCAAAAACATGGCACACCTGGTTGCTGCTTCAAGGTACCTGGGGTCGCCAAGGACCTGGTGTGCTTTTGCGAGCGCACGAATCATCAGGCCGTTCCACGAAGTCAGGATCTTGTCGTCGAGATGGCAGCGAGGACGCTGGCTGCGCGCGTCAAACAATTTCTTGCGCGCAGAGACGAGCAGGTGTTTTGCCGTTTCCTCTGCAATCGAAAGTTGTTTCGCGACTTCTGCCGCGGTGTGGACAACTGCAAGAACGTTCTTGCCGCGGAAAACCCCGTGAGGATCTTCGATCACATTTCCTTCCGCGCGGACTCCATAGCACCGGCACCAGGCATCGGCTTCTTCGCGCGTCAGTAGAGTCCTGATTTCCTGCTCGGTCCAGATGTAAAACGCTCCTTCTGATTTTTCGGCAGGACGCCCGACATCGGGAGCGCTCTCAGCGTCTTCCGCGGAATAGAATCCTCCATCCGGATGTGCAAGGTCGCGAAGGACGTACTCAAGAATATCAACGGCAACGTTGCTGAAGAACTCGTCGTGCGTGATCTGAAACGCTTCAAGGTACGAAACGATGAGCTGTCCCTGGTCATACAGCATTTTCTCAAAATGTGGTACGTGCCAGCGTTCGTCGGTGGAGTAACGGTGGAATCCGCCTCCGATATGATCGTACATGCCGCCGTGCGCCATCCTGCGAAGTGTGGTCAGCGACATGTCGAGTGCCATCAGGTTCTTCTTCCGCGCGTAGTACCGGAACAGAAAATTGATTGCCGAGGGGCGGGGGAACTTGGGTGCCCCGCCAAAACCGCCGAACCGATTGTCGTACGAAGAATGGAACTGTTGGAACGCCGTGTCGAACGCCTTCTCTCCGGGCTCGACGGATTCATGTTCCCGCATGGACAGCTGTGTGATGTACTCCGTAGCCCTATCCGCTGCTTCAAGCACTTTCCCGCGTTCGTTCGTCCAGACTTCATGGACAGATCGCAAAATGTCAGCGAACCCGGGACGCCCGTGTTGTTGAACCGGAGGAATATAGGTGGCGCCGAAGAACGGTTTGAGGTCGGGCGTCAGGAACATCGACATCGGCCAGCCGCCGCTGCCGCTCATCGCCTGAAGCGCTGACATGTAAATGCGGTCGATATCCGGGCGCTCTTCACGGTCTACCTTGATGGAAACGACAAGCTCATTCATGAGCGATGCAAGCGATTCGTTTTCAAAAACCTCCCGCTCCATCACGTGACACCAGTAGCATGTGGAATAACCGACCGAAAGGAACACCGGCTTTTGTTCTGTGCGCGCCTTTTGGAACGCATCTTCTCCCCATGGAAACCACGCCACCGGGTTGTACGCGTGCTGGAGGAGATACGGGCTTTTTTCCCCGATCAACCGGTTGGGCTTCTTCGGAGATGAACGTTCAGAATTGTGCATGGCAGGATACTGTTGTCAACCCTCAGAACTTCTCAACTACACGACATTGGAGGAAGGATGCTTCGTGCCCGAGCTGCGTGCGCGCACAAAGGGCTCGGATCGAAGAAGCTCAAATCGTTCAGATGTGTTTCGCAGTCCTTTCAGGAACCTGAGGCGAGGACTGGCTTCACTTTCTCCACGAATTCCCTCGGAGAAAGATAACCTACAATCCTTGAACCCGTAACTTCCTGGCCGGACTTGTCGATGAAGACGATTGTCGGTACGCCGGAGATATTGAATTTCTTCCGCAGCGCTTCGGATTCAGGCGAGTCAAAATGCGTGAGGTCCACCTTGAGTTTCACGAAGTCCTTTGTCGAACTGATCACCCCTGCATCGGTAAATGTCTTGTGCTCGAGCTCGAGGCACGGGATGCACCAGTCGGCGTAGAAATCCATCACGACGGGTTGCGTGTTCGATTTCGCCGCGGAGATCTTCCCCTCGGAGAATTGCTCCCACGTCATCCCTTGCTCGCGGAGAGCGTTCGCAGACACGACGCCGAACACGAGCGCGAGCGTTCCGAATGCCCACTTGAAGCGCTGGAGATTCTTCTTCTCCTTCCCCGAAGGCTCAAGGAACCCGAGATAGATCCCTCCGACGATGAGCGAAATCGGGATGATGAACGCTGAGAACTTCGGGACAACCGCGAGGGACAAATAAAACAGGCCGGCTGCACTCAGGATCACGCCGAATATTCTCTCCACCCACACGAGCCACGCGCCGGACCGCGGGATCTTCTTGAGCATCCCGGAAAATGTTCCGAGAATGAGATACGGGAATCCGAGTCCGAGCGAGAGCGTAAAGAACACCCAGAACCCGAACACGGGATCGGCCTTCGAGCTGACGAGGGTCAGCAACGCGATCACAGGCGGACCGATGCACGGCGCCGCGAACACACCAACAACCAGGCCGGAGAGATAGAGGCTGATGATGCCGGTGCCTGTCGTTCCGCCGAGTTTGCTCGTGAGCCAGTACGGCATCTGAATCTGATACACTCCGAAGCTGCTCAATGCAAGGCCGAGCAGCAGCGCGCCGATGCCGCCGAGCACCCATGGACTCTGCAGCCAGCTTCCGAAGAGCGTCCCGCTCAACGCTGCCGACACCCCAAGGACCGTATACATTGTCGCGATCCCCAGGACATAAACGACCGCCTTGAGAAACACCTTCACTGCGTTGGTCTCCGATTGGCCGCCGAACAGGGAGACGGTAACTGAGAGCATCGGGTAGACGCATGGCGTGAGATTGAGCGCAAGACCTATAAGAAAGATGGCCAGGAATGCGACGAACGTTCCTCTCTCTTCGAAGATCTGACCTATATCGCTTTTGGTCGCGCCGGAAGCTTTGCTGATTTCTGATGTGTACTTCGAGAACAGGTCGTCGTGGACCGGTGTCGTTTTTTCATTTTCTCCGACGACCTCCATCGGAATAAGTACGTCGATGGTCGCAGGGGCAAGGCAGACCTGGTTGTTGCATGACTGGACCTGCAGCCTGGCTCGCAGGGTGTCATGACCGACAGCAGCTTTCGAGGACAACTTCACTGTGAAGAAGATGACTGGAGATCCCTCGTAGACGCTCAGCGAATCATCGGCGAAACCGAATTTGATTTTTTCCCCTTTCGGGTAGCGAACGTCCGTGACGATGATGCCTTCGCGCTGTCGCGGTTCGAGGCTTGTCGCGATAAGGTAATCGTAGGTGGGTGTGTTTGAATTGATGTGCCAGCCATCGGCGATCGTCAGAATGACCGCCGCTTTGAACGAAGAGCCTGCGGCCACCTTATCAACAGAAAGCGCCGAGGATGTTTGCACTTTCCCGGCGCTGGAATTCGGACCTCCCATTTGAAACGCATATGCACGCTGCGTCACATGAAGAAGAAGTCCGCACAAAATGACACATCCAATAACCGCCTTCAATCTGTTCATACCGAAATCCCTTTGATGATCCTTATGCGAAAATAGGGACTGCCCGGACAGCCTCAGGCTCCCTTCTTCAGATATGGCTTGATTTTGGATTCAAGCATTGCCTTTGTAAGGCCACCCGTGTGTTCATCGATGATATTCCCCTTGGGATCAATGATGAACGTGGTCGGAATGAACTGAATCTTCCCGAAGGTGGAAGCCACCGCGCCGTTGTCGAGCACGACAGTGTAGTTAATCTTGTTGTCTTTCACGAACGGCGTTACTTTGTCCCAGCCCCCTTCGTCCAGCGAAACGCCCACGATCTCAACTCCCTGGTCCTTGTACTGCTTGTACAGCTCGATGAAGTCGGGAATCTCCTTTCTGCACGGCCCGCACCAGGTGGCCCAGAAGTTTACGATGATCACCTTTCCCTTATGCTGATACAGCTCGTACGATTTTCCGTCGCCGGTCTTCAATGTAAAATTGGGAGCTTTCTTCTGAGCTGATGCTGTTCCGACGATTCCGATACTCAACGCGAGGACAAGTGCTGCTGCAATGCGCTTCATGGCTCTTCTCTCTTCTATAAGTGATTTGATCTTCTATTCTCTCTTCTGACAATCTTCACAGACGCGCCGGGCGTTTGTAAACGCCCTGATCCGCTGCTCGGAGAAGATCTGCTCCTTGTGTGATGCAGGAATCGTCCGAAAGGCTTCGTCGCCGAACTGAAGCGCAAGACCGAATCGTCAGAGCATCAACGATATCGGGCGATTAGTATAGCGAACATTTTATGAAAGGGCAACGCGCACCCATGAAGTGCGTTGCTCCGTTTTTTCATCTGCACGCCGCGATGTCGAACCAGTTTTCTTGATTTTCCCTCCAATTATGGCTACTTTCTTCGGGGTCTTTTATGAACAAAAAACAGTTTGTTGTAGGAATGGATGGCGGAGCGACGAAAACCGCTGCGCTCTTAAGCGATCTCGATGGAACCATTATCGCGGAAGAGACAGGGGGATCGAGCAACCCGCAGGTCGTCGGACCGGACAAGGCTGCCGAGGTTATCGTCGGACTTGTCGATAAACTCTGCACCAAAGCAAACGTCTCGTCGGGGCAGGTGCTTGCCCTGGTCGCTGGGCTTGCAGGTGCCGGGCGTGACGGCGACAAGGAGCGGGTGAAGAACGCGACAATCGCAGAAGCGAAGAAACGCAAAGCGACTGTCGGACGCGTGACGATCGAAAGCGACGGAAGAATCGCACTTGAGGGAGCGCTCAAAGGCAGGGCGGGCATCATTCTCATCGCCGGCACGGGCTCCTTTTCACTGGCGAAAGATCACAAGGGAGGCATCCATCGTGCAGGAGGGTGGGGAAGGGTCGTTGGTGATGAAGGCAGCGGCTTTGTGATCGGAAGAGATGGGCTGAATATTGTTGCGAAAGACATGGATGGACGCGGGAAGGCGACAATGCTGACGAAGCTCATCGCTGAGAACCTTGGCCTTTCGAACCAGGAGAAGATTATCAACGCCGTGTACCGGGAGAGTTTCGATGTGGCGACGGTCGCTCCCTTTGTCATACAGGCCGCTGAGCAGAAGGACGTCGAGTGTGCCCGCATCCTGAACAAGGCAACCTTTGAACTCACCGAGCATGTTCGTACGCTCGTGAACAAGATTGAAGAAACCTCACGCAGCAGGTCGAAAATCCCTCTGTCGTTCATCGGCAGCCTGATAAGCAACGATAATATTTACAGCAAGATTCTGACCCAGAAGATTACATTTTCGCTGCCTCAGATTACAGTCATCGCTCCCGAGGCGCCGCCGGCGTTTGGAGCTGTACTTCTTTCTATCCGATCGGCCCAGGAACTCCTATGAGTCTGATTTCCGTCGTGCTTCCATTCAGCACGCAACCGCACTTTGAATCCACACTCCGCCAGTTCACAGAGTCGACGCTTGTCGGGAAGGTGTTCGTCATACATTCCGGTCAGTATTCGCCCCGACATGAAAAGTGCGAGGCCGTGGTATCGCATTCGCTGACATCCGGAACGCTGCTGAATGCGATCCTGAAGAAGGTGACGTCAGAGTACCTTCTGCTCGTCACGCAGGTCCAGGAAATCCAGCTTGGCCAGTCCGCCCTCGAGCGATTCACAAGCATCTGCACTGCGACGTCGGCCGGCATGTGTTATTCCGATTACTATGAGGTGAAGAACGCTACCCGCACGGAGCATCCCGTCATTCACTATCAGTTTGGCAGCATCAGGGACAATTTCGAATTCGGAGCGCTCCTGCTTTTCTCCATGACTGCTGTCCGGAATGCTCTCGGCAAGTATGGTGAAGTTGCCGATGTCCAGGCGGCCGGGCTGTACGACCTTCGGCTCAAGGTGTCGGTCGATCATGCCCTCTTTCATATACAGGAGTATCTCTACACGAAGGTCGAAGCAGATCTTCGGTTGAGCGGCGAGAAACTGTTCGACTATGTCGATCCAAAGAACAAGGCTGTTCAGTTGGAGCTCGAAGCGGTCGCGACCGATCATCTCAGGCATGTTGGTGCGTACCTTGCGCCGACGTTCAAGCCTGTCCCCGCGCCGGCATCAGTCTTCCCGGTGGTGGCAAGCGTCATCATTCCGGTTCGCAATCGTCAGCACACAGTTGCGGATGCCGTCAACAGCGTCCTTGAGCAGAAATTCGATTCGCCGTTCAATGTCATCGTGATCGACAACCATTCGACCGATGGAACCACGAAGGTGTTGGCGGATCTTGCGGCGAAGGATGCCCGCGTGCATCACATCGTTCCTCAGCGGCAGGATCTTGGCATCGGCGGATGCTGGAACGAAGGCGTTCGATCGGAGCATTGCGGGCGTTACGCCATTCAGCTCGATTCGGATGATATTTACAGCGGAACCGGTACAATCCAGAAAATCGTGGACGTGTTCCGGAGCGGGCAGTACGCGATGGTGATCGGTTCGTACAAACTCGTCAACATGAAGCTTGAGGAAATACCCCCCGGACTCATCGACCACAAGGAATGGACTCCGGAGAACGGAAGGAACAACGCTCTCAGGATCAACGGACTTGGGGCGCCGCGGGCGTTTGACACTGCGCTGCTTCGATCGGTCGGTCTGCCCAACACGAGCTATGGTGAGGACTATGCTGTTGCACTGGCCTTGTCGCGGGAGTACCAGATCGGACGGATCTTTGAACCGGTGTATCTCTGCCGGCGGTGGGAGGGAAATTCCGACGCCGCACTCTCGGTCGAACGCGCGAACCGTTATGACATTTACAAAGACAGTATCCGAACAATCGAAATGCTGGCCCGCCGACGCCTTAATCGGCAAGGAGCGTAACATGGCACCACTCATTCGCCGCTGGACTCTCGATGATCTTACGGTCATTCAGGATGTGCTCTGGAAGACCTGGCTCGATTCATATTCGCACTTCATTCCCGAAGCGGATCTGCGGAGCTACTTTTCCGAGCACTACGATCTCGATTCGCTCCGGACGCTGTTCCACAACCCGATGGCGGATGGATTTGTGGCTGTCGATGACAACAAGATCATCGGCTTCATGCGGACGGCCCGTGATCCCGAGGAAAACAGATATTTCGTTTCCTCGATCTACGTGCTTCCACAGTCCCAGGCAAAAGGAATCGGCAAAGCGTTGATGAAGAAAGCGGCCGATGAAGCGCGCGCGTTCGGGCTTGATCGTGTGTGGATCGGCGTCATGGTCCAGAACACCCAGGCGTTCGACTGGTACAAATCAATGGGGTACGAAGCTGTCCGAACCGAACCCTTCACGATGGGGCAGTCGACCGTCGACCATCACATCGGATTTGTGAAAGTCGACTCCATCCGCTGAGTCCTGACCCGTCGGCGCGGCGAGCACGCCCGCACATGCAATCCGCCGAATCGAAACGTTTCGAAAACTCTCGCCTGATTCCTTTGATTGACGAAAAGATCTTTTCAGCATTTGATCCAAACTCTCCGACCGGAACGCTTGCCGGCCTTTCCATCAATCTGCTCGACAATCAGAAAGCGACGTGGCCTCAGCTGATTGCCGGCTACGCATCGCTCGATTCCATCCGTCTCCGCGAGCTGTTCTGCGGGACGTATTCGGTCTGGCTTCAGTTCAATCCCGGACGGATCGTTAGCACAGGCGCAAAAGTGGACGCGAAGTCCATCAAGGAACGCCGGTGCTTTCTTTGTGTGCAGAACCTCCCGGCGGAGCAGCGCGGCATTCTCTACAAGAATGAATTTCTCATCTTGTGCAATCCCGCCCCGATTTTCCGGGAACATTTCACGATTTCCCATGTCGAACACATTCCACAATTGTTCGGCAGTTATGCGCACCGCTTTCTTGAGCTTGCGCGCGACCTGAGCCCGCGCTATACAGTCTTTTATAACGGACCGCGGTGCGGCGCATCCGCTCCCGACCACATGCACTTCCAGGCATGTCCGACAGGAACAATTCCGGTCGAAACGGCAGCCGCCGATGAGAAGTATCGAAGGTCGATGAAGTCTGTGCGAAACGTCCGGATCGTGACACTGAAAGACTATGGCCGCCGCGCGATCATTCTTGAGTCCAAAGACCCCG
>DATJQB010000494.1:0-2781 GCA_035506075.1 Bacteroidota bacterium
GCCTTGCCGTTCACGATTGCATCGACAAGCGTTTGCCGCGCTCTTTCAATAATTCTCCCGAACGTCGGACGGGAGATCTTCATTTTCGTCGCTGCTTGCTCATGTGAAAGCGCCTGCAAATCGGCCAAGCGGAGGGCTTCAAACTCGTCAATAGTGAGAACGACTTCATCGAGCAAGGGCATCGGGATCCCCTGAGGTTTGAAGTACGTAATCCCTGGAGTTTGTGCTACACGTCGGAATTTTGGCGGCCGAGGCATCGATCAATCGTCCGGAGTTGTGACTGACTATTTATGAGCATATGCTCATAAATAAAATAAGCGTTTTGTTCCACCAAGTCAACTCGAAACAACGAGCGACAAAGCAGGAAACTGGGATAGATCCTTTCCTACCAACACAAATCACACGGGCTCACGAGTGTGCCCGCGACAACGAGCATGTGGCTTGCGGGAGGAACGTTTCGCATTTCGCTGACAATGTTGAGTCCAGCCGCTTGTGCCAGTCCTGTGAGACCATTCCCCGCGAGGAACGATTCAAAGTTCCTGTAATGATCCGGCCCGGCAACATACTCAATCAATTCATTCAGAAAGCCAGCAACACTCCTCGGCTGTGGAGCCAGGTAGTCAACGATGATGATTTCGTGCACTGCCTTCGAGAGGGCGTCCAGGATGGCCTTCCTTGCGCCCTCGTCTAGTTCGTGGATCACATAGGTAAGCACAGCGTAGTCATATCGGGTCTCCGACTCCTGGAGAAACCGGAAGATATCAGAGTGGTGAAAAATGATGTTTTCAGCAGGAAGTCTGTCAAGTTTACTGATTGCGACATCAATGTTTCTCTTCGAGAGATCAATGCCGTCAATCTTCCGACATTTGTTCGCTAGTTGGAATGCCAGCCGCCCGGTCCCGCAACCAACATCCAACACCGACGACTCGTTCTTCACAATACTTCTCACGTGCGAAAATATCGTATCCTGATTCGGCGCTATGAAGAGGTCATAAAAGCGCCCGTCGTACCAGTGATCTTTGTTGTCAGTCATTGAGCGGTACCATCAGCAAACGACCCTTCGAGTTCGAGGCGGGCATCAGCACCCCCCTTGAACCTTTTTCGTTTTCTTTGGCTCCTTCGCTCCTTTGTTCTTGTTTTCCGCGATCAGTTTGAGGATATCTTCTCGAGCCTTCTCCCGGAAAGCCTTGACATCCCCATCCCATCTGCTACCGGTCGGAATGAACGGTCCGGGCGAAAGAATGGTCCTGTCGAATGCACCAAATCCCCCTTGCAGCACGGCGAGATTTTCGTACCCCAGTTCCTGTAACAGCAGATAAGCAGTCCTTTCTTGCGCCTCATCGTTGCCAACGATGACTTTTTTGACGTGGCGTCGCGACAAGGTCGGGACCCAGTCCTTGCCGAAAAGGTCGCGGAGCGCGATGTTATCCGCACCGGGGAGTGCATGGCTCGTGAACGCATCGGAGGAGCGAAGGTCGATAATGCGAGTGTTCGGCTCACGATCGACGATGCGGAACGCCAGCTCATCGGCATCCATCATCGCAACGGTATGCGAGGCGACATAGCTGGGGTCGGAGACTTTGTTGATCAGGTGTGTCCTTCTGTCCGGTAAAACAATGAAAATCAGACTTAGGGCGAAAATGCCGACTCCTGCGGCGACATGCTTCCGCGAGTTGAATTCGAGTGAAGGAGCAGAATTCTTGTTCACCCTTTTTTCGATGAGTGTCGTCACAGCAAATGCCCCTACGGCAACGGCGATGAGGAAGAAGGCAAACCACCCTTGTGAGATCCCAAGCGAATCGAACACTTTGATCGGGCCGAGGGATGTCGACTCATAGAAATTGCTGTACAACGGGAAGAGTTCTCCGTAAATAAAAATCCCAAGGAGACCACCGCCAATAAAAAACATTGCATCGATCTTTCCGATCGCCGCTGCGCAGATACTCGTACCCGGACAATAGCCACCAAGGATGAACCCGATCCCCATGATAATTCCTCCTATGATCGTTGGGACCAGCCACGTCGGGTTCACAAAGATTGCCTCGGTATCCAGCAGGCCGAAGTATCCCAACAGGAGAACACCGCTCATCGCAGTCACCGCCGCGGTGAAGAACACACGCAGAACCGTAAAATCATAGCCGTAGAATATGCCGGCGAGTCGGCGGGACGATGAAAACCCGGCTTGCTCAAGGACAGCGCCAAAGGTAATCCCCAACACAAGAGCGACGACAAGATTCAATTGATCTGATATCAATTCAGGTACGAATGGTCCCATGAAATCACCTTCCTGCTTTCTCTCATAACCACAGTTTTCGTGCAAAGTATGCAAACGCATACCCCGAGCCAAAGATCGCAACCATTGCAACGAAACCGGCAGTGGAGAGCACTGCCATTCCGCTGAGCGCTGCGCCACTGGTGCAACCGCGGGCAAATTGAGCGCCTATCCCGAAGAGCGCTCCGCCGATTGCAGCAAACAACCAGCGAACTTTTGGTTGGATCCTCGGACCTTTCTCAGTAACGAACTTCATCCGATCGGAAGCCAATCCTGAGACAAAACCGCCGATAAGAACCCCGACGATTTCAAAGACCAGCCACGATTTCAGAGGATTGTCTTTGCCCGGACCGACATACGTCCCGTAGAAGTGTGACGCTTCCGCGTGTCGCGGTGCTACGCCGTCAACGGTCGCAACGACAATACTCTTGATCGCGCCGCTTGCTCCCAATCCCCTTCCGGTTATGAAGATTGTCGCCAACAGTACCAAGCCAAGGAGAAAGCCAGCG
>DATJQB010000495.1:0-4051 GCA_035506075.1 Bacteroidota bacterium
CAAAGCACCGGGAGCGGTCATCGATACTTTCACCGCACTGAAGCCTGTCGCGCCAGTCGCTTCGAACTGATACGCCGCCCCCGGGTTGAATCCGACGTTGGTGTACGCCGCACTGTCGCATCGGCCTTCAAACGTCGAATATGCAACGCCTCCCTGGCGATCGGTGCGCTTCTGCAACTCGACATGGTTGCCGGAGTAATTCAGGTACACCGATCCCATGTCCGCCCCTCCATGCATTCGCCCCGAGGTCGGACCCACAGCAAACGCTCTCCCCACGAGCGTCGCCGTGGCGTTCGAGGCATTGAAGAATTCCCGCCAGTTGATCGTGAAGACAGCGGTCGTTGAATCAACATTCACCCCTTCGGCAGAAACCAGTGAAAGCTCATTGTTGATCGCGGTGATGGCAGCGACCGATGCCGATGAGATCAGCAGATTATCGGAGCTGCTCATCGGCTGCGTCATCGTTTCCATGCACCCCGTCACAGTGATCGCCGCCACAAGCGCTGTGATAGCCAAAGGGAGAATCTTTTTCACCACCATGAAACCTCCTCCATGAATGAGATCGATGATACTCTGCTCCCGGTTTCCGTTACTTCAACAGGAGCATCTTCCTTGTCTGAACCGCCTGATCGGGCTTTCCGTCCGACTGGACACCGATCCTCAGTTGATAGAAATACGCTCCCGAGCTGAGCTGCGACGCGTCGAATCGTGTTGTGTACGATCCAGCCTGCTGGGGCCCGTTCACGAGTGTCGCGATTTCCTTGCCAAGGATGTTGTAGACCTTCAGCGTCACGAACCCGTTCGAGGGAAGCTGATAGCTGATAGTTGTAGTCGGGTTGAACGGATTTGGATAGTTCTGGTTCAGCTGGAATGCCACGGGCATAGAAGACGCACTCGTTTCAACAGCCGTCACAGACCGGGTAACCGAGAAACTCACATCGTTGAACACCGGAGTACCGGCATTGTAGGTCACGCTCGACGTCCGCGCCGGCGGCTCATCGTAGCCCGGCATATCGACGGAGAGCGTGTACGAATTCGGAGCCAGGGCACTGATCTGGTATCTTCCGCTATTATCCACAGAAGAATATCCGGCGACGGTGTTGTTGACAAACGCGTAGACCATTGCTCCCGCCAGAGGAGTCTGACCTCCCACCTGGACCGAACCATTGACCCCGGCATATCCGCGCACGGTCGTGTTCATCGGGCGGACGAATATGTTGACGTTGGTGACGGTATTGCCATTGATCGTGATCGGCGTCGCTTTCTTCCAGCGCGTGCTGCTCGTGTCTTTCGAATAATACGCGGGCGCATAGCTGCCAAGAGGCATGGCAAGGACAATGTATGTCCCAGGCACGAGACTGCTCACTGCATACACGCCGTTCGTATCCGTATCGACCGTGTACGATTGACCGACGGAGTACGGATCCGGCCGCGTCCACGTGTCACGAATTGCCACAATTCTCGATCGCACGCCAATTCCCTTCGCGGTGTCGGTCACAGTGCCGCTGATTTTTCCAAGCGGGACTGCCGGCAGAATACCCAGGGCAAAGTTGATCCCCGACGAATCCTTCTGAAGCACGATTGTATTCGCTGAACGGATGTCTGGCTGATGCAGGAAATACTGCGTCGCGTAGCCGGTCGCCGTCGCGAAGGCTATGTAGTTCCCGGTCGGCAGCGTGAGTTTGTACGCTCCGGAAGTATCCGGTGTCGCAACGAACACAAAGGCCGACTGCCCATCCAGTCTCATGTCATCCATCGGCGATGCGTCAAACATCTCCCGGAAATCGTCGGATGCGGTATTTGTGTTCAGCGCAAATCCGGCGTTCACAAAGTACACAGCGGGGTTGCCGGCCTTCAGCGCGTGGCCGAGCGTGTCAGTTATCTTTCCCTTGACGGTGATCTTGACCACCTGCGGCAGACCACCGCGCAGTTTGAAGTCGGCGATTGTCACGTTCGGCGTGTCGCGAACCGTGACGGTATTTGCAAGCGCCGGATCCTGCTTCCCGTCATACCACTGACTTTGATAAATTGGCGAAGGTGCAATCGCGTGAAGCTTGTATGATCCCGGTTCAATCCGGGCGATCCTGTACTTTCCAGACGCATCGGTCGTCGCGCTGTACGAGAATGCTCCGCCAACGACTCCGCCGGCGGGTCCCGTCGTCGCCACCTGCGTATTGAGCGCTTCAACGACCACCCTGGCAATCGGGGTACCCGAAGTGTCTGTCACCGTCCCCTGGAGGATGCCGTTGCCGGCCGAGACCTCAACAACAAAATCCTGCCGCGCTCTCCCTCCCTTGCTTGACGTCGCCAGGATGCTTACCGCGTACCATCCCTTCACGTCGGGAGTCCAATTGACAACTCCCGTAACAGAATCAATCGAAAAACCCTTCGGGGCCATGGAGACGCTGTACCGGATAACAGCAGATGTCACGCTTGACGTGGCGACTGCCTTGTATGTGAGTTTCTCGCCGACACTCAGATTCGTGGGGGGGACCGAAGTAAACACGACGCGGTCAACATTCCCCGGCGGCGGTGTCTGCGCGAGCAAGCTGCCGGAACTCAGCAGCAGAGATGCGATCAACATTACGCAGTACCATTTCCTCATAGCAATCTCCTCGTTTGAACGTGAATAAATGTCAACACAATGTTTTTGATGCAGGAATTGGAATGATCGAAGTCAGTATCGGTTTTATGGTGCAAGATACATACCACGAAAGGACTTGGCGATAACGACGATTTCAGCAGGCGTCGACGCACCGGTGCGCAAATTCTGCACACTCCTCATGCACCCGATGCGTGCAGGGTGAAGAAGCGTTCCGGCGTTTCGAGAAACCACGGAGAACTCAAAACCTGAGGGAGAAGACAACCTGAGAAGAATAGTGGTCGCCCATCGCAGCATGAATCTGAACCGAGTGGGTGTCGGACGTGAAGAGGTCGATTTCGGACGCAGCATACGTTGCAGCGAACACGATGAACGCGAACGATTCTGCCCGATAGTACCTGTTGTAGATTTTGTACTTGTCGGCGATGTCGGAAGGCGTCGTGGCAGCGAGATAATCTCTGCGGCTCGAGCTTCGCAAAAACTCTGCCGCAATGCCCGATCCGAGCGACAGCGCGCCGAGGGAAAGCAAGGCTGTCCCCATCGTCGATCGATCGGTATGGAGCTGTTCCCATCCCGGGAACAGGATCGCCCGGTAGGATAGTGCACTTCCGGTTGCCGGAGCCCGGGCCACAAGCGTTGAATCGAAACGACGAGAGGCAACGAATTCACGCTTTGTTTCCGTGAAGACGGAGAGGATTTTCGGAGAGGTGATAACGGGATCGAATTCGAACGTAGGATCGATCTTCAGCATCACAGAAAAATGTTCCTTCGCAAGCGAAGGCTTCCCTTGTGCGATGAGAGACGACCCGATGAGCCGCTCGCAGGCGATCCGAAGGGTGTCCGGCAACCCCGGGCTCTCAAGCAACCTGCGCGCAATCAATTCAGCGTTCTCGTACATCGCATTGTTGAACGCGTTCTCCGCCGCCTGCACGAGCGAATCGACAGGCGCACGTTGCGACCGGGCAACGAAGCAGCACAGCATCGTCAGGAACAGCAGTGTCGTGTATCGACGCATCGATGTTATCTGAATTGAATTCTCAACGAGAGTGTATCGCGTGCCTTGATGATGACAGCGCACAAGGTATCCGCCGACGGAGGATGATGGAACCGGATACGATGATTTCCCGTCGGCAGCATGATTGGCCTGCTGAGTGGTGTCGTGTCTTTGTACTCATCGTCAACAAAGATGTCAGCCCACGGTTTCACAACGCACTTCAAATATCCCGAGCGATCCATGAAATCCGCAGTCACCAGCATCGTGCTGTCCGCTGCCGCGTCAATTTCCTTCACAATCGGATCGAATGAAGGATTTGTGAACGTGACGGAATGTTTTCCGGCCGCGATCTTAAGTGTCTGGCCCATGGGAGTCTCTCCGATCGCCCGACCATCCACAAAGATCTTCGCCCATGGCGTGGCGGTGAGACGCAGGAACGAAAACCCCGGAGCATT